>JAHEHW010000247.1 GCA_024639745.1 Salaquimonas sp.
CCCGTGTCACTGAAAAGCATTATAATCGCGGTCGCTCGATTGAGGCGGTCAAGGTCTTCCACAATATCCTGGATAAGCTTCCTTCGGAGTGAAGAGCGCAGATCCGATTCGATAAAATCGCTCGAACGCAGCGATTGCAGACAGTCGACCGATCACCCGATAGGGCACAAATGAACGGTGCATCGTTGGCCAGCGATGGAGATAAATGGAGAATATGCTGGACGCCATATGGACGCCATTATTCGACTGGAAAGAACGGAAATCGGCTAAGGTATTGATTTTATTGGTGAGCGCTCAGGGATTCGAACCCTGGACCTACTGATTAAAAGTCAGTTGCTCTACCAACTGAGCTAAGCGCTCCCAAAGCGAACCATAAGTGGCTCATTCCAGAGAATAGACCGATAAACCAATCCGGCGAACCGGCAAGACCCTGCCAGAGTCGCGCGAAAAATAGGGGCGTCCGAAACAGCGGTCAATAGCTAATTGTCCGCTTGTTGAAAAAAACGCCGCGTCATTTTTACGAGGGTTTTTGTCCAGCCAGAAGCCCATGGGAAATGTGATATTATAGTTTTTTTCAAAAGGTTCACGGGCGTTTCAGGCGTTCAAGAATTCTGTTCGGAAAAGTCGCGAGGATCACGCCGGTGAGAATGACGGCAATACCGATCCAGTGATAGCCCAAGATTCGCTCTCCCAGAAACCCCCAAGACAAGCCAAGGCCAAATGGCGGCATCAGATACATGAAAATACTGGCAATCGAGGATCCGAGCATCTTGACGCCATACTGGAAGGTCGAAAATGCGACAAGCGAGGCGAAAAGGATGATGCCGCCTATGATCTGCCATTGTGACAGCGAAACGGGCAGGCCTTCGCCGATCCAGATTTCCGCAATTGCCAGCGGCAAAAGGCTAAGGGCGCCGAATGCCGAGATAATGGCGAACAACGGCAATGTGCCGAGTGGGGCCAGTTCTTCTGATTTCAGGACCACCAGATAGACGGCCCAGCTTACGGCTGCGAGTAGAATCAGCAGGTCGCCGAGATTGAAGTCGAGCGAAATCAGCGCTTCGAGATTGCCGCGTGTGACGATGATCGCTACCCCGGCGATGGCTAAGATAATGCCGCCCATTTCCCGTTTGCGCATTGGGCGCGCGCGCCAGAATCTTTCAATCAGAAGTACAAGCACCGGCGGTATCGTGTAAATCAGCGTGGCATTGCTCGCAGTCGTGTGGTCCAGCGCGATATAGACAATGCCTCCGCAGATAAACATTCCCAGAAAGCCCAATAGCAGGAAGCGGCGCCATTGCCGGGCGACGAAATCGGCCATTTCGCCCCAGCGATTGCGACAGAAGAGAAGCAGGATTGTCGAGGTAGCGCTCCAGCGGATGAAGGCCAGAAGAAACGGAGCCACCTCATTTGCGGCCCGGCCAAATACCACATTGGTTGAAAAGAATGCCGGTGCGACCAGCATGCAGAGATAAGCGAGCAGCACGGATCGGTTTTTTTCCTGCATCTGTCGGGGAGTCCCGAAATGGCGGCAGTGGTTTACTGCCGGGCGATCAGTTCGCCTTCAAATTGGGTTGGTTTGCAACCGAGCTCATCGGGCAGGAGCAGCACTTCGCATGCCTCTGAAGCCGCTCTTTCGGTTTCGAACGGGCCGACTAGCAACCTGGCCTCCAGGCCGGTAACCGTATCGATCAGGATCGCGCGAGGTTCCAGCCGGCGAAAGTTTTCCGGTCCGTTTTCCTCCACGATTGAGGCGAATCGTTTGGAAAGTTCCAGAAAGGAAAGGCCTTTTCCGAGATCGACAGCGTAGCCACTTGCGATATCGGCGCCCTGAGCAACCGGCGCCAATGCCAACCCATTGATGGACGTGCTTGCCTCGGGCTGCTTTTCCATGATCGTGGTGCCTTCCGGCATTTCCGGAAGGATCGAAATCGGTTCGGCCAGAGCGGCATCCTGTTCTTCTGCCGTTTGCTGGCCTGCCGGCGACAGACGGGCATCCGCGTCCTTCTGTCCGCCGCCCATCAGTCTGGCACCGATTGTCCAGGCGAAAAACAGCAGGGCCGTCAGGGCGAGAGCAGCAAGAATCAGCACAGGCCATGGAAGGCCCGACTGCGTTCCTGCGCCATCCGGTCCGGGCGGACCTGAATTCTGGCGTTTGTTGCGGCTCATATCCTCGCCACGCGAATCCGACATTGCCAACCAAGTTGCCTGGGGTTTACTAAGCGCCAACGCGCATCATTAATCTGCGTGAACGAGTTAACGCTGGAGCTGCCAAATGGCAAGAACCTGTCTCACCATTATCTTGGCAGCTGGCGAAGGATCGCGAATGCGTTCCGCCATGCCGAAAGTACTGCATGAGGTGGCAGGGCTATCATTACTTGGGCACGTGATGCGGGCGGCGCAAGGTGCCGGTGGCGATCATCAGGTTGTCGTGGTCGGGCGGGAAGCTGAGCGGGTGGAGGCTGAAGCCAGGGTTCATGCGCCCGAAGTAGCCATTGCCCACCAGCTAGAAAGATTGGGTACCGCTCATGCCGTTATGGCGGCCCGCGATACGATCGAGCAGGGCTTTGACGATATTCTGGTCCTGTTTGGCGATACGCCGCTCATTCGTCCGGAAACGCTTGGGAAAATGCGTGATGCGCTTGCCGAGGGTGCTGCGGTTGCGGTGCTGGGTTTTCGCACAAGTGAACCCGACGGCTATGGCAGGTTGATCCTGGAGGATGGCGAACTGGCGGCAATCCGGGAACACAAGGATGCTTCGGCTGAGGAATTGAAGATCGATTTCTGCAATGGAGGCATCATGGCGCTAGCCGGGAGTTCTGCGCTCGAACTCATCGGCGCAATCGGCAATGAAAACGCCAAGGGAGAGTATTATCTGACCGACAGCGTGGAGATCGCGCGGGCTCGTGGGCTTAAAGTGTCAGCGCTGGAAGCCAAGGCCGAAGAAGTCCATGGGGTCAATGATCGCAGTGAACTCGCCCGAATCGAGGCGGTTTGGCAGGGGCGCCGCAGGCTGGAAGCGATGCGTTCCGGTGTGACCATGCTGGCGCCCGATACGGTCTACTTCAGCTATGACACCGAGATCGAAGCCGATGCTGTCGTCGAACCGCAATGCTTTTTCGGTCCGGGCGTTCATATCGCTGCAGGCGCCCGGATCCGCGCTTTTTCGCATCTTGAAGGAGCTGAAGTCGGGGTAAACTGCATTGTAGGCCCCTATGCTCGGCTAAGGCCGGGAACGGTGCTTGCCAGCGAGGCGCGGGTTGGAAACTTTTGCGAAACGAAAAATGTGAAGGTCGGGGAGGGCGCTAAGATCAACCATCTGTCCTATATCGGGGATGCAACGGTTGGCCCCCATGCCAATATTGGCGCCGGGACAATTACCTGCAATTACGATGGCGTGAACAAGCATCTGACCGAGATCGGCGCCGACGCCTTTATTGGTTCCAACTCTGCTCTTGTGGCGCCGGTCTCCATTGGCGACGGCGCTTATGTCGCTTCTGGCAGCGTTATCACGAAAGCGGTGCCGGACAATGCTCTGGCCGTTGCGCGAGGCCGTCAGGCAACAAAGCCCGGCTATGCGGAGGAGATCCGAAAGCGCAATGCGGCAGAAAAGGAAAGGCGGAAGCAAAACAAGGGCTGATACAGCTAGTTCAGCCAATCCTAACCATTTCTCGCAACCCGGTTTCACCCTAGCGGGCAAAGATGTGCAAAGGAATGCAATGCAAAGTGAACGCGGTTTGATCAGGTTTCTGATAACTGCTTGCATGACGCTTAAATGTGACGCCAACGGGCGTCTGCCGGGGAACTCACGACAGGTCTGAAGAAACGATGTGCGGCATTGTTGGAATCGTTGGAAATGAGCCAGTTGCTCCACTTTTGGTGGATGCCCTGAAACGCCTCGAATATCGCGGATATGATTCCGCAGGGGTTGCAACCATCGAGAGCGGAAAACTGGATCGGCGCCGGGCGGAGGGAAAGCTCGTCAATCTGGAAAATCGTTTGCGGGCAGAACCATTGAACGGCGTCGTCGGTATCGGCCACACCCGCTGGGCAACACACGGCGTTCCCAAC
>JAHEHW010000248.1 GCA_024639745.1 Salaquimonas sp.
GGATCATCGCGCCGGTCGCGCCCAGCGGGTGGCCCATCGCGATCGCGCCGCCGACCACGTCGATGTCGTCGAGATCGACCTCGAAATGCTGCATGAAGCGCAGCACAACCGCCGCAAAAGCCTCGTTCAATTCGATGAGATCGATATCCGAGAGCTTCATTCCGGTCTGCTTCAGAAGCTTTTCCGTCACATCGATCGGTCCGGTCAGCATCAGCGCAGGATCCGAGCCGATATTGGTGAAGGAACGGATTTTGGCGCGCGGTTTGAGGCCCATGGCCTCGCCGCCCTGTTTGGAGCCGAGCAGCACGACGCCAGCGCCATCGACGATGCCGGACGAGTTGCCGGCATGGTGAACGTGGCTCACGGTTTCGACTTCAGGATGTGCCTGAATCGCGACGGCATCGAAGCCGCCAATCTCTCCCATCATGACGAACGAAGGATCGAGCGAGGCGAGCGACTGCATGTCGGTTTCGGGTCGCATATGCTCGTCCCGATCGAGAATGGTGATGCCGTTCTGATCCTTCACCGGAACCACCGACTTGGCGAAGCGCCCTTCTTTCCAGGACTGCTCCGACCGCTTCTGGCTCTCGACTGCATATTGATCGACGTCATCGCGGGAAAATCCGTATTTCGTGGCGATCAGGTCAGCCGAAACGCCTTGCGGCATGAAATAGGAGGGCACCGCTACCGATGGATCCATAGGCCATGCCCCTCCAGATGCGCCGATGCCCACCCGGCTCATCGACTCGACGCCGCCCGCGATGACGACATCGTCCATGCCGGCCTGGATTTTCGATGCGCCGAAATTGACGGCATCCAAACCGGAAGCGCAGAAACGGTTGATCTGCATGCCGGGCACGGCATTGTCGTAGCCAGCTTCGAAAATGGCGGCGCGTGCGATATCGCCACCGGCTTCGCCGACTGGATCGACGCAACCGAGAATGACGTCATCGACGGTTTTCGTGTCCATGCCGTTGCGGTCGCGAACCGCTTCGAGCGTTTTTGCTGCGAGGCGGACAGCCGGCACTTCGTGCAGCGCACCGTCTTTCTTGCCGCGACCGCGCGGCGTCCGCACATGGTCGAATATATAGGCGTCAGCCATCTTGCTCTCCTTTTGAACGCGGTCTCATGCCGCGTTTTCTAGAATGTGTTTGTGGCGGAAAGGCTTCTTACTCGAAACCTTCCACAATAACCATTTCACCGTCGGAGCCTGCCAGGCGGTGTTTGCGAGCTTCCTGGTACGTATCGGAGTTCCAGCATTCCCAGGCTTTCTCGATGCTCTCGAATTCGACCACGACATGCCGGCGGCCGCCGATGATGTTACCGTCAACCTGCTCGGACTTGCCGCCTCTGACCAGAAATTTCGCACCGTACTTCTCATAGGCTGGCTTGGCGGTCTCGAGATATGGCTTGTAGGCCTCCGGGTCTTTCACATCGATATGCGCGATCCAATATCCTTTAGGCATTTCTGTTCCTCTTCCTGACAATCAAAGGGTTCTTGCGATCAGAAGTTTCATGATCTCGTTCGTGCCGCCATAGATGCGCTGTACGCGCGCATCTCGGAACATGCGAGCGATGGGGTAATCGTTCATGTAGCCATAGCCGCCGAATAACTGCAGACATTCGTCCATGACCTTGCCCTGCAAATCGGTGGTCAGATATTTCGCCATCGACGCGGTTGCGGTATCGAGCCTGCCTTCCAGGTGCTGGGTGACACAATGATTGACGAAAACCCGCGCCATGGTGGCTTCGGATTTCAACTCGGCCAGCTTGAACTGGGTATTCTGAAAATCGATGATCGTTTTGCCGAAGGCCTTGCGTTCCTTGACATAATCGATGGTCAGCGCAAGCGCCCGCTCGATCGCGGCAACGGCCTGATTGGCGATGATCAGTCGTTCCTGCGGCAGTTCCGACATCAATTGGTAGAAACCCTGCCCTTCCTTCGTGCCGATAAGGTTCGAGGTCGGCACCCGGCAATCGTTGAAGAAGAGCTCCGAGGTGTCGTTCGCCTTGAGGCCGATCTTGTCGAGATTGCGCCCGCGCTCAAAGCCTTCAACTTCATCGGTTTCGACCACGATGAGAGAGGTGCCCTTCGCGCCCTGCGAAGGGTCAGTTTTCGTCACGAGGAGGATCAGATTGGCGTTCTGTCCATTGGTGATGAAGGTCTTGGAGCCGTTGATCTTATAATGATTGCCATCCTTCACGGCGGAGGTCTTTACCCCCTGAAGGTCGGATCCGGCGCCCGGCTCCGTCATCGCAATGGCGCCGATCAGCTCGCCGGTGGCGAGTTTCGGCAGCCAGCGTTGCTTTTGCTCTTCGGAGCCGTAGTGCAGGATGTAAGGTGCGACGATTGCCGAATGAAGCGCGATGCCGAACCCATCGACGCCAATATGACTGATCGCTTCGATAATGGCAGCTTCATGCGCATAAGTGCCGCCCGCACCGCCATACTCTTCCGGCATGGCGGCACATAGGAGGCCGTTTTTGCCAGCCTCTTTCCAGGCAGACCGCGGAACGATCTCGTCCTTCTCATAGGTCTCGTAATTCGCCGCGATCTCGGTCTCGAGAAACCGCTCCGCCATGTCCCGCAACATGCCGACATCCTCGGTCTCCCAAGCTGGTTTCGAGACGTTAAGGGCTTCGCGCGCATGCATGATGGTCCTTCCTCCTACCTGTGCTAGCTCGGACCTTAAAACGCTTCCGCGTCGAGCGCCATCATCGATTCCGCGCCAGTTTCGATGCGCGACATATGTGCCTGAGCTTCCGGCATCACGCGGTCGAAATAGTATTTCGCGGTTACAAGCTTGTTGTTGTAGAAGCTTACCTTCCCATTGGCGCCTTCCTTCAGCGCTTCGAGCGATTTCTCCGCCATCAGCGCCCACATATAGCCAAGCGCGACAAGGCCCATCAGATGCATGTAATCCGTCGAAGCGGCACCGGCATTGTCCGGGTTCTTCATGCCGTTCTGCATCAGCCACATGGTCGAAGCTTCAAGCGCTTTCACTCCATTGCGCAACGGCTTTGTGTAGGGCTGCATTCCCTCGTTTTCCGTGTGCTTCTTGGTGAAGCTGTTCACCTCGGCAAGGAAAGCCTGCATCGCGCGGCCGCCGTCCTTCGGCAGCTTGCGTCCGACCAGGTCGAGCGCCTGGATGCCGTTGGCCCCTTCATAGATCTGGGCAATACGCGCATCACGGACGAATTGCTCCATGCCCCATTCCTGGATGTAGCCGTGCCCGCCGAAAACCTGCTGCGCGTTGACCGTGTTCTCGAACCCTTTATCCGTCAGCACGCCTTTGATGACGGGGGTTAGCAGGCCCATAAGATCATCTGCCGCCTGCCGCTCTTCCTCGGAACCGGCACGATGCGAAATATCGCCCTTGAGCGCGGCCCAGAGCATGAAAGCGCGGCCAGCCTCGTTGAACGCCCTAATGTTCAGCAGCATGCGGCGCACATCGGGGTGAACGATTATCGGATCCGCCTTTTTCTCCGGCTCCTTGGCGCCGGTCAGCGACCGTCCCTGCAGCCTTTCGCGCGCATAGTTGGCGGCATTTTGGTAGGCGACTTCCGAAATCGCCAGCCCCTGCAGCCCGACGCCGAGCCGCGCTTCGTTCATCATGACGAACATCGCGTTCAAGCCACGATTTTCCTCGCCGATCAGGTAGCCGGTCGCCTCGTCATAGTTCATGACGCAGGTCGAATTCGCGTGGATACCCATTTTTTCTTCGATCGAACCGCAAACGACACCATTCCGTTCGCCAGGTTCGCCATCCTCGTCCAGAACGAATTTCGGCACGATGAAGAGTGATATTCCCTTGGTGCCTTCCGGCGCGCCCTCGATGCGGGCAAGTACGAGATGAACGATATTGTCGGAAAGATCGTGCTCGCCGGCTGAAATGAAAATCTTCTGCCCGGAAATCTTGTAGGTCCCGTCGCCATTGGGAACGGCTTTCGTGCGCAGCAGGCCCAGATCGGTGCCGCAATGGGACTCCGTCAGGTTCATTGTTCCGGTCCATGCACCTTCGATCATTTTCGGCAGATACTGTTTCTTCTGTTCGTCAGACCCGTGCAC
>JAHEHW010000249.1 GCA_024639745.1 Salaquimonas sp.
TGGGCAGGTGCCGCCGGTGGTCTCGGCTTCGTCATGTTGCAGGCAAATGCCAGAACTCAAACCGACCTGGTTTTCGCCAGCCTCCTCGTTCTCGCTGTTTCCGCCTGGCTGCTGCGTTTCTGTGTTTTCAGTTTGACCGAGTATCTGCTGCATCCTTCTCGGCAGACCGGCTAATTTCAACCATCCGAATCCGGAGTATTATGATGCTACTGCGAATATTCTTCTGTCTGAGCCTTGTGCTGACGCCAGGCATTGCCAATGCACAGCAAAAGCTGACCGTGCTTCTCGATTGGTTCGTCAATCCGGACCACGCGCCGTTAATCGTGGCCAAAGCAGAAGGTTGGTTCGCGGATGCGGGCCTTGATGTCGAGTTGGTGCCTCCGGCTGATCCCAGCGCGCCGCCCCGCCTAGTGGCTGCCGGTCAAGCCGACCTTGCGATTTCCTATCAGCCACAGCTGCACGTTCAGGTGGATGAAGGCCTGCCTGTGGTGCGGATAGGCACACTTGCGGAAACGCCGCTCAATTCTCTTGTCGTGCTTGAGCAGAGCGGTATCCAATCCCCTGCCGATTTGAAGGGAAAAACCATCGGCTATTCCGTTGGCGGTTTCGAAGATGCGTTGCTTGGCGCGATGTTGCGCAAATATGATCTTGGGCTTGAAGACGTTGAACTGGTCAACATCAATTTTGCCCTCTCGCCGTCATTAATCACCGGTCGGGTCGATGGCGTGATCGGCGCTTTCAGGAATTTCGAACTTAACCAGCTGGATATCGAGGGGCATCCGGGAAAGGCATTCTATCCCGAAGAAGAGGGGGTGCCGGCATATGACGAGCTTATCCTACTGTCCCATCGTGATGAGGTAGGTGATCCTCGCTTTCGCATCTTTCTTGATGTCTTGGAAGAAGCCACGCTTTATCTGACTAACCATCCGGAACAGGCGTGGGAGACCTTTATCGCTGCGCATCCCGATCTAGATAACGAGCTCAATCTCAGAGCCTGGCGAGATACGCTGCCAAGGCTTGCCAAACGCCCGGGCGCACTTGACCGTAAACGTTACGAAAGATTTGCGCGCTTCATGAAAGAAGCGGGACTGATTGAAGAGATCGCCGCGCTCGACAGCTATGCGATCGAGCTTCAATGAGCTTATGAAAACGAGAAGGCCTGCGCGTTGCCCACAACCGGCCTTCTCGATCTGAAGAATGTTTTTGTTCTGATCAGCCTGCGCTGTGTTCCAGTTGGGCCTGCGGTTTCGCCAACTCCTTAGCCGCATTTTTCATGGCCTTTTGGACCTTTTCAAAGGCGCGGACTTCGATCTGACGAACGCGTTCCCGCGAGATATCGAATTCACCCGAAAGCTCTTCCAGGGTGACCGGGTTATCTTCAAGCCGACGTGCCATGAAGATGCGTTTTTCACGGTCGGTCAGAACGTCCAAGGCATCTTTCAGCATTTCCCGCCGTGTATCGAGCTCATCCTGTTCTACGAGGACGTCTTCAGCATTGTTTGACTCGTCAACCAGCCAGTCCTGCCATTCACCGCTTTCACCCTCGCTCGCCTTGATTGGCGCGTTGAGCGATGCGTCGCCGCCAAGACGGCGGTTCATCGAGATAACTTCGTCTTCCGAAACTCCGAGTTGGGTCGCGATCTGTTTCACCTGGTCAGGATTGAGATCACCGTCATCAAGCGCCTGAATACGGCTTTTCGCCTTTCTCAAATTGAAGAACAGCCGTTTCTGGTTGGCTGTCGTCCCCATCTTTACCAGGCTCCACGACCGCAGCACATATTCCTGAATGGCGGCACGAATCCACCACATCGCGTAAGTCGCTAGGCGGAAGCCTTTGTCCGGGTCGAATTTCTTGACAGCCTGCATCAAGCCGACATTGCCTTCGGAAATGACTTCGCCGATTGGCAGGCCGTAACCGCGATAGCCCATCGCGATCTTTGCGACGAGACGCAAATGGCTGGTCACCAGTTTGTGGGCAGCTGCCGAATCCTGATATTCGGCGTAGCGTCGGGCGAGCATGTATTCCTCGTCCGGCTCAAGCATCGGAAATTTCCGGATTTCCTGCATGTAGCGGGAGAGACCGCTATCGCCTGAAGCGACGCTGGGCAGTGTCTGGGCCATCTAGCACCCTCCTTCTTTCCGTTTTCGATCCCCGTTTTCAGCAGATCAATAGGCGGGTTTGCCGTTGGCCAAGCCCGCGCGGCCATTTTATATAGGTATAAACGCTCAATTTGCATGAAATTTCCGTAATAAACGAAAATGTGAGCGTCAGCACGCAACAGTCTTTACTTCCAGCAGCAAAAGATACCGATATCAGGGCTTCGCTGCCTTTTGTTTAAGCTAAATGTCTTCAAGCGCGTCGATCAGCGCCTGAAAAGGCTTGGGCGGCAGCACCTCAAATCGCATGACGTCACCGGTAACGGGATGTTCGAAGGCCAGGACCGCTGCATGAAGGGCTTGTCCGCCCAACGCCTCGGCTGCCGTTTTCCCGGCGCTGGACAACCGTGCTGTCTTGGTCTCGAAATGCTTACCGTATTCACGATCGCCAATCAGCGGATGGTCGATATGCGCGAGATGAACCCGTATCTGGTGCGTGCGCCCGGTCTCAATCCTGCATTCAAGAAGGCTGGCAAGGGCTTGTCCCGCCTTATCGGCACCAAGCCGCTTGATGACGCGATAATGGGTGACTGCATGTTTGGCGTCGGGCGCGTCCGGATTCACAACTGCACGTTTCAACCGGTTCGTGCGGGAACGGCCGAGACTTTCTTCAATCTTCCCGGCGGTATTCGCGAGGCTTCCCCAAACAAGCGCGAGATAACGCCGATCAAGTTTGCGGGTGCGTCCGTGATCCGCAAATTGTGCAGCGAGATCAGCGTGAGCCTCATCTGTTTTCGCAACCACAAGTACGCCGGATGTCTCCTTGTCGAGACGATGCACGATGCCGGGACGCTTGACTCCGCCTATCCCCTTCAGACTGTCGCCGCAGTGATACAGCAAAGCGTTAACAAGCGTTCCGGTCCAGTTGCCTGCAGCCGGATGGACCACCATTCCGGCCGGTTTGTTGACTACGATCAGCGATTCATCCTCGAACAGAATATCAAGCGGTATATTTTCCGCTGACGGTTCCGGATCCCTGGGGTCGGGAATTTTCAGACTGATGCGTTCTGATTGCTTGAGTTTTCGCTTCGGTTCGCGCGCTACCACGCCATCGATTTGAACCGCGCCAGCCTTTATCATGGCCTGAACACGGTTCCTGGAGACATATTCCGGCATTTGCCAAGCGAGCCACTGGTCGAGGCGTTGTCCTTCGCCGCCGATATCGACGCAAAAGACTTTTCCGACCGGATTTTCTGGGCTACCTGTCATGCCGTCACGCGAGTAGAGGGTGCGCAATGAGCAAGAAAAAAGAGCAAGAAGACGAGCAACCGCTCGATCCGGCGACGGAGAAAGTGAGGGTAAAGCTTGTCCGCTTTGGCGCTGTTTTCATGGGGCTCAACATTCTTGCTCTTATGGCGGTGCTCGGAGCCATTGTCTACAAGATCGGCGGTTTCGGTGCGGATGCTGAAACGGATGAGGGAAGCTCTGATGTCTCTGGGGCGGGGACAATTCTCTCCGCTGCGGACCCATTAGACCGGAGCATTTCGCTGCCCGAGAATGCCCGCATACTGGCTGCGTCAATGCAGGAAAATCAGGTTTCAGTGACGCTGATGCTCGAGAGCGGGAAACGCGAATTGAGGGTTTTCAGCGTCTCGGATGGCGTTTTACTGGCACGTTTCCGCTTCGACTGAGGGCTGATTTGCTGAAACCGATCGGACCTTCGCATCCGCGCTTTTGAATGGGTTCAGGCTTGCTTGATCTTTGCCTTTTCCTGAATCGCGCGAACCCGGTCGGCCAAGGACGTTCCCTTGGTATCTTCGCGGCCGGCGGCTTCCGTTTCACCGATGATCTCGTTGATCGGCGAATTCGGCCCCTCGATGGCGGCGGTCATCGCTGTTACCTGGGCTGCCAGATCGTTGATGCGTTCTCTCAGGATAGAGTTTTCCTTGCGCTCACGGTCCCATTCGGCG
>JAHEHW010000250.1 GCA_024639745.1 Salaquimonas sp.
TCGGCATCTTTGGCCTCGACCCACTGCCCGGAACGCCCATCGGCCAGATGTTCTTTCTTCCAGAACGGGGCGCGTGTCTTCAGAAAGTCCATCAGGAAATTCGCCCCGTCAAAGGCGGCCTGCCGATGCGCGGAGGCCGCGATTACTAGCACGATATTGCCGCCTGGTTCGATCTTGCCGAAGCGATGAATTGCAAGCAGGCCGTTCAATGGCCAGTGCTTCATGGCTTGTGCGGCAATGCGATTGATCTCCGCCTCCGCCATGCCGGGGTAATGCTCGAGTTCAAGTGCTGAAAGTTTCCCGCCCTCGTCGCGGCACAGTCCGGTAAAGGTGACCACCGCGCCGATATCTTTCCGGCCCGCCGTTAGTTGCCGGATCTCATCCGCGACATCGAAATCTTCGCTCTGAATGCGCACAACCGGGTCAGCCATGTTTCAGCCGCCTGTCATTGGCGGGAAAAATGCGATTTCGCTTACACCCGAAAGACTGGCCGTTCTCGCATCGGCGTGTTCCTGATCGAGCGCCACCCGGATGGCCGCATCGTGCTCGAAGACGCTATCGAAGGCTTCGCCTCGGGTCTTCTGCCAGGCGATAAGATCCCCGACGGTTTCAACATTGCCGGGCAGATCGATTGTCTCATCGGCCATATCAAGCCGTTCGCGTATCCATGAGAAATAGACAAGCTTCATGCAAACTTTCCTCCCGAGAGGGTGCGGCGATCAGTCCATAACGTGGCGGATTCCCGCTCTGAAATAATCATATCCCGTGTAGAGTGTCACGAGAGCGGCAGCCCATAACAGTAAAATGCCTGCCTCCGTGGTGTAAGGCAGCACCTTGTCGCCGGCGGGGCCGGCAAGCAAAAAACCGATAGCGACCATTTGTACGGTCGTTTTCCATTTCGCCAACCGCGTTACCGGAACGCTGACTTTGAGTTCCGCCAGATATTCCCGCAGCCCGGAAACAAGGATTTCCCGGCAGAGAATAATGATCGCTGCCCAGAGCGACCAACCAGCGATCGTCCTGTCGGTATCGGCGGCAAGCAGCAGTAGGCAGGTGGCGATGAGCAGCTTGTCCGCGATGGGGTCGAGCATGCGACCGATCGTCGATGTCTGTTGCCAGACCCTTGCAAGATAACCGTCGAAGTAATCGGTGATACTGGCAGCGATGAAGATAAAGAGCGCCGACCAGCGTGCGAAATCGCTCGACTGCAGCCGGCCCTCCAGAAAGAAACAAAATACGATCAGCGGCACCGCCAGGATTCGCCCATAGGTCAGAAGATTGGGCAGGGCGAGCCAGTGCGCATCGGATTTCTTTGCGTCTTCTTTCATGCCTTGAATGAACCCCATTATACTTCTGCCCGCAATCGCCTAGGCGGTGAAATAAGTCCTATTTGGCCGGCGTGGAAGCGGAAAATCACCCTTTTTCGTTAAAATAGTCATATATCGACTGAGCCATTTCGTCCGAAATGCCCTCGACCGATTTCAAATCCGGCAAAGCGGCACGCCCGACAGCCTTGGCGGATCCGAAACGATGCAGCAATGCCCGCTTTCGGGCAGGGCCTATGCCGGCGATTTCGTCGAGCGGATTTTTCGCCATCGCCTTCTTGCGTCTCGCCCGGTGGGATCCGATGGCAAACCGGTGCGCTTCGTCGCGCATCCTCTGCACGAAATAAAGCACTGCATCGCGTTCCGGAAGCATGAAGGAGACGCGACCGGGCATGAAGAACTTTTCCCGCCCCGCATCGCGATCCGGCCCCTTGGCGATGCCGACCACATCCACTTCATCGGTGATACCCAGTTCTTCAAGCACCGTCATGACGGCGTTGAGCTGCCCCTGTCCACCGTCGATGAGCAACAGGTCTGGCCAGGGGCCAAGCGTGCCGTCGCCGCTTTCGGGGTCATCGTCATGACGCACGCGCAGTCCGTTTTCCTTGATCAGTCTCGAAAAGCGCCGGGTCAGCATCTCGCGCATCATGCCGTAATCGTCCCCAGGCGTCAGGTCGGCCTGCTTGATGTTGAATTTGCGATATTGATTCTTCGCAAAGCCTTCCGGGCCGGCCACGATTATCGCGCCGACGGCATTGGTGCCCATGATATGCGAGTTGTCGTAAACCTCGATCCGCTCCGGTATCCGCGACAGCGAAAACGCTTCGGCAAGCCCTTCGAGCAATTTGCGCTGGGTCGAGCTTTCGGCAAGCCGCCGCTCAAGCGCTTCTTTTGCATTCAGGTCAGCCTGCTTGATCAGATCGAGTTTTTCGCCCCGTTGCGGCGCCGTCACGGTAACCTTGTGCCCTGCCTTGAGCGTCAGTGCATCCGATAGCAGTTCGCCTTCGGCGATCGGATGGGAAAGAAGGACGAGACGCGGCACCGGCTTGTCGTCATAAAACTGCGCCAGAAAGGCTTCGAGAACCTCTGCCGCTTCTATTGTCTTATCCGCTTTCGGGAAAAAAGCTCGGTTACCCCAGTTCTGGCCCGTGCGGAAGAAGAACACCTGGACACAGGTCATACCCTCTTTCTGGAAAACGGCGAACACGTCGGCCTCATCAATGCCCCGGGGATTGATCCCCTGGTGGCCCTGCACCATGGAAAGCGCAGAAATCCGGTCGCGATAGATCGCCGCCCGCTCGAAATCGAGGTTGTCGGCTGCCGCCTGCATTTGGTCTGCGAGCTGCTCCTGGATTTTCGAACTCTTGCCGTTCAAAAACGCCTTCGCGTCATCTACCAGTCGTCGGTAATCATCGATTGAAATCTCCCCGGTGCAAGGCGCAGCGCAGCGCTTGATCTGGTAGAGCAGACACGGCCGTGTCCTGCTCTCGTAAACCGAGTCCGTGCAGGTCCTGATCAGGAACACGCGTTGCATGGCATTGATCGTGCGATTGACCGCGCCTGCGGAGGCGAAAGGGCCGAAATAGTCGCGGTTCTTCGAGCGCACGCCGCGATGCTTGAAAACCGCGGGCGCTTGGTGATCGTCCGTTATCACGATATAGGGGAAGCTCTTGTCGTCTCGAAGCAGGACGTTAAAGCGCGGCCTTAAACGCTTAATAAGATTCGCTTCCAGAAGCAGCGCCTCGGTTTCCGTACGGGTTCGCACGAATTCCATCGTCACTGTCTCGCATATCATTCGCGCAATTCGGTTCGAATGACCGCCAGCCTTCGCATAGGATGCGACGCGCTTCTTCAGGTTCTTTGCTTTGCCGACATAAAGCACATCGCCGGCTGAGTTGAACATGCGGTAGACGCCGGGAGAACCGGGCAGACGTTTCACGAAGGCAGCAATGACTTCAGGCCCTCTCAGACCATCTGTTTCCCCGGTCGGCGTGGTGGCATCCTCCCAATAGATATTGGCACCCGTAGTCGCCGCGAGGTCGGGTTTCGACGGAGTCGGTTGAGAAGCGGGCTTACCGGTGGGCGACTCTTGAACCATGCTGCCTATATAGGTGAGGCCGCGTGTCGCGAAAAGCCGTGCGGGTGTGTTGGAAGTACTGCCCGAGCCTTATGCGTTGATGCCGACAACGTCCGGAGTTTCCCAGGCGAGATGCTGCCCGCCATCGAGAGCGATCATTTGCCCGGTGACCGATTTTGCGGCCCAGAAATAGGACACGGTTTCCCCGAATTCGCTGAGATCGGGACTCCGTTTAAGTATAAGAGCATCGGTCTGATTGGCGAAGTCCTCGTCGCTTTGCCGCTCGTTCGGCAGTGTCGGCCCTGGCCCGATCGCATTGACCCTGATGCGTGGGGCAAGCTTTTGCGCGAGCGTTTGTGTCGCGGTCCAAAGTGCGGATTTCGACAGGGTGTAAGAGTAGAAATTTGGCGTAAGCCGCCAGACCCGCTGATCTATGAGATTGACGATCAGGCCATCCGGCAGATCATTCTGCTGCGCCATCTTTCCGGCAAGAATAGAGGGCGCTTTGACATGGATCGCGAAATGCGTATCCCACAGGAGATCGTCTGGCTCCGTAACCTTGTCCGGTTCGAAAAGAGACGCATTGTTGACAAGCAGATCGATGCTGCCGAGCGCGGAGACGCAATCCTCGAAGAATTGCGTGGTCTCATCGCTGTTTGACAG
>JAHEHW010000251.1 GCA_024639745.1 Salaquimonas sp.
ATGCGGGGGTTTGCCTGCTTCGGTGATCAGTTCGGCGAGCCGTTCGCGCGCTGACTCGCGGTTGCGGGCTTGGGTTCTGTGCGCAGATGCTTCGATCAGGAGTTCGCCGCTATCCGTCACTAGATGCTTGGCGATTTGCTTCAACCGGGCTTTCAGCCGAGCCGGAATGGATGGTGAGGCATCGATATCGAAGCGCAGCTGAACCGCTGTGGCGACCTTGTTGACGTTCTGGCCGCCCGGCCCGCCCGACTGGATGAATTTCTCTTCCAGTTCGGATTCGGGGATTATGAAGCGCTCGGTGTTCATGACCCGAATATGACCCGAGCGACCCCTGAAGGAAAGCCGCCGCCGAAATGGCTATTGCAGACGAGGTCGGTCGGGCTCACCCGCGCAGCACGCCACCGGTCGATTTCTCGACATTCTCGAGGATCTTCTTCGAAATCGCGTCAATTTCCTCGTCGGTCAGCGTCTTGTCGGTTGGCTGGATGGTGACTTCTATCGCCACCGATTTTTTGCCCTCGCCGAGCGAAGCGCCTTCGAACACGTCGAATACCGATACGCTGGTTATCAGCTTCTTATCCGCGCCACTTGCCGCGCGGAGCAGGGTTGCCGCGTCCTGGCTTTTATCGAGGACAAAGGCGAAGTCGCGCTTGACCGCCTGCAGGCCAGAAAGCATGAGCGGCGGCTTGGTACGGGTTGCCTTGCGCTTTGGTTCGGGGATCGCGTCGAGGTAGACCTCGAAGCCGCAGATCGGTCCTGAAATATCCAGCGCTTCCAGCGTCATCGGATGAAACTCGCCGAAGCTGCCCAGCATGATCTTCGGCCCGAGCTTGAGACTGCCCGAGCGTCCCGGATGGAACCAGTCGGGCCCGCCGGCTTCAATCTGAACCTTCGAGATATCCATGCCGCAGGCTTCGAGCGCCGCCAGGGCGTCGGCTTTGGCGTCGAAGACGTCGACCGGCGATGCCTTGTCCAGCCAGTCGCGGCCGGCACCCGATGACCTTGCCGTGGCACGGCGGATGCCACCGGCAACGCGCTTCTGGTCTCCCGGTTTGTCGCCTTCGTACAGATGACTGACCTCGAAAAGCGCGACATCGCCCATGCCGTAATCGGCGTTGCGTTGCGCGGCAACCGCAAGGCCCGGAAGCAGCGAAGGGCGCATGTCGGACATGTCGGCAGAAATCGGGTTGGCGAGCTTCAGCTCCGGTTTGCCTCCACCGAATGCCTTGGCGTGATTTTCAGGGATGAAGGACCAGGTAACCGCTTCAAGCATGCCGCGCGCCGCCAGCGAACGGCGGGCACTGCGTGCGCGAATTTGCCCTGTCGTCAGTATGCGCCCGCCGACCGAGCCCATGGATGGCAGCGGCTGCGGCTCGATCCGGTTGACACCGTGGATACGCATGACCTCTTCGACGATATCGGCCTTGCCATGCACATCGGGACGCCAGCTCGGCACCGTAACCTGCAGGGTTTCACCGGTACCGGACACACCGAAACCGAGGGATTTCAGGATGGCGATCGCGCGGTCGGCTTCGACCTCGATGCCTGTGAGCCGGGCCATTTCGGAGAGCGGGAAATCGATGATCAGTTCGGGCTTCGGCACCTCACCCGCAATTACGGAATTGGAGGCTTCACCGCCGCAAAGCTGCATGACCAGCCGGGTCGCATGATCGAGACCCGGCTCCATGAAAGAGGGATCGACGCCACGCTCGAAGCGATAGCGTGCATCCGTATTGATGCCGAGATCGCGACCCGTGCGCGCGATATTGAGCGGCTCCCAAAGGGCCGATTCCACCAGGACATTGGCCGTTTCCTCAGTGCAGCCGGTTTCCTCTCCACCTATGATACCGGAAAGCGACTCGACGCCATTTTCATCGGCGATCACGCAATTGGTGGAGTCGAGTTTGTATTCCCGGCCATCAAGACCCAGGAATTTTTCACCTGCCTTCGCGTTGCGGACTGTCAGGTGTCCCTTGACCTTGTCTGCGTCGAAGACGTGCAACGGTCTCGCGAGGTCGAAAGTTACGTAATTGGTGATATCGACCAACGCTGAAATCGGACGCAGGCCGATCGCCTTCAGGCGCTGCTGCATCCATTTGGGCGACGGGCCATTCTTGACACCGCGGACATAGCGCAGACCGAAGGCCGGGCAGAGGCTTTCGCCTTCCGGGAAATCAAGCGCGACATCGACCGGGCAGTCGAAATTACCTCCGATCAAAGGGCCGGTCCAGGGCTTCAGGGTGCCGATTCCGGCCGCTTCCAGATCGCGGGCAATGCCGCGCACGCCAAGGGCGTCCGGTCGGTTTGGCGTGATTCCGATTTCAATGACCGGATCATCCAGCTCTGCATATGACGCAAAGGATTGTCCGACAGGCGCATCCTGCGGCAGATCGATGATGCCGGTATGGTCATCGGACAATTCCAGTTCGCGCTCGGAACACATCATGCCGTGGCTTTCGACGCCTCGGATATTGCCGACGGAAAGGGTCAGATCGATGCCTGGCACGTAGGTCCCGGGCGCCGCAAAGGCGCCGATCATGCCCGCCCGCGCATTGGGAGCTCCACAGACGACCTGAACCGGTTTACCGTCACCGGCATCGACCGAGAGCACCTGCAGCTTGTCCGCATCGGGGTGGCGCTCGGCGGTCAGCACCCTGGCAATGACGAAGGGTCTGAACTGGGCGCGGTCGTCGACGCCTTCGACCTCGAGGCCGATCATGGTCAGCGCTTCGACGATCTCGTCGAGCGTGGCTTCGGTTTCAAGATGGTCTTTCAGCCAGGAGAGGGTGAATTTCATCGATCTTCTCGTTTCAGAAAGGAATAGCGCGTAAGGCCAGCTTTGTTCACGAACTCAAGCCGCCGAAAAGGGTGGGGATGTCGAGCGGGCGGAAGCCGTAATGGGAAATCCAGCGGGCGTCCGCATCAAAAAAGGCACGGAGATCCGGCATGCCGTATTTGAGCATGGCGATGCGGTCGATGCCGATTCCCCAGGCAAAGCCCTGATATTCGTCCGGATCCAGTCCGCCGAAGCGGAGCACGTTCGGGTGAACCATGCCGCAGCCCAGAATCTCCATCCAGTCATCGCCCTCGCCGAATTTCACCTCGGTGCCGGAACGGTCGCACTGGATATCGACCTCGAGCGATGGCTCGGTGAACGGGAAGAAAGACGGGCGGAAGCGCATGTTGATCTGGTCGACCTCGAAGAAGGACTTACAGAATTCTTCAAGCACCCATTTCATGTTGGCGACATTGGAGGTCTTGTCAACCACGAGGCCTTCAAGCTGATGGAACATCGGCGAATGGGTAGCGTCGGAATCGCAACGATACGTCTTGCCGGGGATGACGATGCGGATCGGCGGCTTTTGGTTTTCCATTGTGCGGATCTGCACCGGCGAGGTGTGCGTGCGCAGGACGAGGCGTTCTCCGTCTTCCTTTTCATTCAGGAAGAAAGTGTCGTGCATTTCGCGGGCCGGATGTCCCTCAGGGAAATTCAGCGCAGTGAAGTTGTAGTAATCGGTCTCGATATCCGGTCCCTCGGCAATCGAGAAACCCATATCGGAAAAGATCGCGGTGATTTCATCAACTACCTGCGAAATCGGGTGTACGCGCCCGGTTTCGGCAGGAGAGCGGCGCACGGGGAGCGTGACGTCGACGGTCTCGGTCTTGAGGCGCTCCTCGATCGCAGCCCGGCGCAGGACCTGTTTACGGTCCGCGATTATTTCGGTGACGCGATCCTTGAGCCCATTCAAGGCCGGGCCCATTTCCTTGCGCTCTTCCGGCGTCATCTTGCCGAGCGTCTTCATCCTCTCGGAGATGAAGCCTTTCTTGCCGATAGCCGCTACACGCACGGCCTCGAGTGCCTGCTCGTCGGGAGCGGATTCAATCTTTTCAGTCAGTTCGGATTCGAGTTCTTTCAGATCACTCATCTGCCTGTCCGGTAAAAGCAAAAACCCGCACTGTCCCAGTTTCGGCTGGGGCCAGCGCGGGTTTCAAACACGATTTGGTGAGAAACGCTTCTAGAGCACCGGCCTATCGCACGGCGCTTTCAAAAGCGTTCGGCGTGGT
>JAHEHW010000252.1 GCA_024639745.1 Salaquimonas sp.
TCGCGACGCGGTTGATGCCGACGAGCTTGTCGACGAATTCACTGTCGCGCTCCTTATCGCGATTGTCGCGACCTTTTCTGTCCTGTGCCATATTCCTGTCCTTGTTCTTTTCCGGAAGCACCAGATTTTACCTCGCGCGGTTTCCCTGGAGGACCTGCGCAAAGCATGCGAAACTCAGAAGCTCAGACCGCCTTCGCGGGCTGCTTCTGCCAGGGCCTTGACCCTGCCATGATAAATGAAAGCTCCACGGTCCAAGATCACTTCCTTGACGCCAGCTTCAGTGGCCCGTTCAGCGATCAACTTACCGACGGCAGCTGCCGCTGCCGTATCGGCGCCGGACTTCGAACGCAGATCCTTATCGAGCGACGAAGCGGCTGCGAGTGTCACGCCATTTTCGTCATCGATGACCTGGGCATAGATGTTCTTGGAGGAGCGATGCACGCTCAGGCGCGGGCGGCCATTTGCGACCTTGCGCAACTTACGGCGTACCCGAAGCTTGCGCCGCTGTTTGGTAGAAAATTTCGAAGCCATGATCCTGCAGCCTTACTTCTTCTTGCCTTCTTTGCGGACGATTTTTTCTTCAGCATATTTGATGCCCTTGCCTTTGTAGGGCTCCGGGCTGCGGTAAGCACGAATTTCCGCGCAAACCTGACCAACCTGCTGCTTATCGGTACCGCTTACGGTAATTTCAGTCGGCTTCGGAGTAGCAACGGTGATGCCTTCCGGAACCTCGTATACAACTTCGTGGCTGTAACCGAGCGACAATTGCAGGTTCTTGCCCTGCATTGCGGCACGATAACCGACGCCATTGATCTCAAGCGTGCGGGTAAAGCCATTCGACAAGCCATGAATGATATTGTCGAGCTGAGTGCGGGACATACCCCATTTGGAACGTGCGTCCTTGCTCTGATCACGTGGCGAAACGGCAATGGCGCCGTCTTCCATCTTGACCAGCACTTCCTCGTTGAGCACATATTTGCGCTCGCCCTTGGGGCCCTTGATCGTAACGGTCTGACCGTCAACGGAGGCGGTAATCCCCTCTGGCACAGCTACCGGTTTTTTTCCAATCCGAGACATTTCGCTTACCTGTCCGGTTAATCAATCACTGTTTACGGTTCAAAGCCCAGATCAGAAGATCTGACAAAGGACCTCGCCACCAACGTTCTGCTCGCGAGCCTCATGATCGGCCATCACGCCTTTCGGGGTCGAAAGGATTGCGATACCCAGCCCGTTGGCAACGTGCGGAATGTTCCTTACGGAGGCGTAGACCCGGCGACCCGGTTTCGAAACCCTGGCGATCTCGCGGATCACCGGCGCACCCTCGTAATATTTCAATTCGATCTCGAGTTCGGACTTGCCATCGCCGAAATCAATCTCGCTATAGCCGCGGATATAGCCTTCCGCCTGCAATACATCCAGCACGCGAGCACGAAGTTTCGAATTCGGTGTCGAAATCTTGCTCTTGCCGCGCATCAGACCATTGCGGATGCGGGTCAGCATATCGCCGAGAGGATCGGTCAAAGCCATGATATTCTCTCCTTACCAGCTGGATTTCACGATGCCCGGCACCTTGCCGGTGTTACCGAGATCGCGCAGTGCGATACGCGACATGCTGAGCTTGCGGTAAAAACCGCGCGGACGCCCTGAAACCGAACAACGGTTGCGGACACGGGTTTTCGAACCGTCACGCGGCATATCTGCCAGCTTGAGCTGGGCGCGAAACCGCTCTTCCATGGGCGTGGCTTTGTTCATGATGATCTTCTTGAGCGCAGCGCGCTTTTCCGCGTCGCGAGCGACCGTCTTGCGGCGGCGCTTGTTTTTCTCGACGGCACTTACCTTTGCCATAGTCTATCCTTCCTTGCGCTTGCCGTTACTGACGGAACGGAAAATTGAACTCGCGCAGGAGAGCGCGGGCTTCATCGTCCGTTTTCGCCGTCGTACAAACGATGACGTCCATGCCCCAGATCTGATCTACTTTGTCGTAGTCGATTTCCGGGAACACGATGTGCTCCTTGATGCCCAGGGCATAGTTGCCGCGGCCATCGAAGCTTTTCGGGTTGAGGCCGCGGAAGTCGCGAACGCGCGGAAGCGCGATGTTGATCAGGCGGTCCAGAAATTCATACATGCGGGCGCCGCGGAGCGTAACTTTCGCACCGAGCGGCATACCTTCGCGAACCTTGAAGGTAGCAACCGACTTGGTAGCCCGCGTGACGACGGCCTTCTGCCCAGCAACAAGGCTGAGATCGTCGGCAGCGCGCTGCGCTTTTTTCGAGTCAGCCGTCGACTCGCCAACGCCCATATTCAGAACGATCTTGTCGAGGCGGGGCACTTCAAGTTTGTTGGCATAGCCGAACCGCTCGACAATCTTGTCGCGAACGACATCGTCATAATGCTGGCGCATGCGCGGAATATAGGTCGTGTCAGCCATCGATCACTTCTCCGGAACGCTTTGCGACGCGGACCTTTCGGCCATCGTCTGTCATCTTGAAACCGATCCTAGTCGCCTTGCCGTCTTTCGGGTCGACATAGGCCAAGTTCGATACCTGGATCGGCGCTTCTTTCTGAATGATGCCAGCTTCCTCACTGGCGGTCTGGCGCTGATGGCGGGAAACCATGTTAACGCCACGCACCAATGCGCGGTCTTCCTTTGGCATCATCTTGATGATTTCGCCAGTGCGGCCCTTGTCCTTGCCGGCAAGCACCATCACCTGATCACCTTTGCGGAGTTTCTGCATTTTCCGTAACTCCTTACAGCACTTCGGGGGCCAGCGAGATGATCTTCATGTGCTTCTTGGCACGAAGTTCACGCGGGACAGGTCCGAAGATACGGGTTCCTACCGGTTCCGACTTGTTGTCAACCAGAACCGCAGCATTGCCGTCGAATCGGATCACGCTGCCATCCGGCCGGCGAATGTCTTTTGCGGTGCGAACGACAACGGCTTTCATCACATCGCCCTTCTTCACGCGGCCGCGGGGGATTGCCTCCTTGACCGACACTACGATTATGTCACCAACCGAGGCGTATTTCCGTTTGGAACCGCCCAGCACCTTGATGCACATAACACGACGGGCGCCGGAATTATCGGCCACGTCGAGGTTTGTTTGCATCTGAATCATGACTGGCTACCTTCTTCTAATGCTTTCGGGTCGAGCGGTCCTGTTTTGGCCCCCGCCCCTGTTGTTACCGTGTCAGGGGTCAAGCCTGGTCCCGCACGACCGTCCAGCGCTTGTCCTTCGAAATCGGGCGGCACTCCTCGATAAAGATGGTGTCACCGACCTTGAACTGGTTGTTCTCGTCATGGGCCTTGTAGTTCTTCGAACGACGGACCGTTTTCTTGAACAGCGGATGGGTGAATCGGCGTTCAACCCGCACCACTACGGTCTTGTCGTTCTTGTCACTGACAACAGTGCCCTGCAATACGCGTTTTGGCATCTCGGTCCGTTCCTCAGGCTTTGCTTGCTTCGGCCCGTTTTTCACGGGCGATCGTATGAATCCGAGCGATATCGCGGCGAACCTGCCGCTGACGCACGGTGTTTTCCAACTGACCGGTTGCCTTCTGGAACCGAAGGTTGAAGGCTTCCTTCTTGAGTTTCGCCAACTCGTCCTTGAGCTGGTCCTCGGTCATTGTACGAACATCACTGGCCTTCATGGCTCAATTCCTTTTCTCTCGACCGACCGTTATTCGCTGATGCGCTGGATGAAACGAGTCTTGATCGGCAGTTTCATTGCACCAAGACGCAAGGCCTCGCGAGCGATTTCCTCAGAAACCCCATCGATTTCAAACATGATCCGCCCAGGCTTGACACGGGCGGCCCAGTAATCGACCGACCCCTTACCCTTACCCATGCGGACCTCAGTCGGCTTCGAGGTAACCGGGAGATCGGGGAAAATCCGAATCCAGACGCGGCCTGCACGCTTCATGTGACGCGTGATGGCACGACGGGCGGCCTCGATCTGGCGCGCGGTAACACGCTCCGGCTCCTGGGCCTTC
>JAHEHW010000253.1 GCA_024639745.1 Salaquimonas sp.
ATCCCTTCCTGTTACCCACTGCAATATAAGCTTACCTGAATGCCACAAATCGGCCCCGATTGGCCGCGAGACGACGCACCGAATTCATAATCGGGGTATTCAAATGAAAACGAAAAATGTTGTGGCGCTTATCGGCGCCCTAGTGCTTTCTACGTCGTTTTTCAGTAGCGCTGAGGCTGCTCGTGAATGCGGGCGCGCTTCCTGGTATGCTTTGCATTCAAAAACCGCTTCCGGCGAAATGATGAACCCGGCAGACTTCACCGCCGCCCATCGCAGCCTCAAATTCGGTACGCGTATCCGCGTCAGCAATGCAAATAATTCGAAAAGCGTGATCGTTCGCATCAATGATCGTGGTCCGTTCGTAAAGGGCCGGATCGTTGATCTCTCAAAGGCCGCTGCCGCCAGTATCGGGATGATCAGTTCCGGGCACGCGCCGGTTTGCATCGAGCGTTTGAGTTAATATGCTCCGAGGCCTGCCAGCCGGTGCGGCGGGGAATCAGGAGACTTATCGATGCAAAGGCGCTTCATCCAGTGTGATGTCTTTACAAGCATGGCGGACTCGCGGAAACGGGCTTGCCGTCGTGCTCGATTCTGACGGCCTGGATACGGCTCAGATGCAGACATTTGCTGCTTGGACCAATCTCGCGGAGACGACCTTCATTTTGCCGCCTGATAATTCGGATGCGGATTATCGGGTCCGGATTTTCACCCCGCTGCGGGAGATGCCTTTTGCGGGTCACCCGACTCTGGGAAGCTGCGCAGCCTGGCTTCATGCCGGAGGAGAGCCGCGGAACCCTGATCTGATCCGCCAGGAATGCCGCATCGGTCTCGTCGATATCGATATGACCGGCAACGTTCCGGCCTTTTTAGCGCCTCAGACCAAAATAACCGAGATGCCTGGAGATCATTACGATCGGCTGATCGAGGCGCTTGAGCTTGATCGGGAAAATATCAAAAACGCGATCGTTCTGGATAACGGACCGGTCTGGTATGTGCTGGAGCTTGCAGACGCCGATGCGGTCCTGAATGTTGATTCGGCGCTGGTGCGCTGGCCGTCATTCGGTCCGATCGGACTGATCGGCAAATCCGGCGGTTCCGGGGAACATGATTATGAAGTGCGCATGCTCGCGCCATCTAGCGGCATGACTGAAGACCCGGTAACGGGATCGCTCAATGCGGCCATCGCGCGCTGGTTTTCTGCGAGCGGGCGGTTGGGTGAGGCGATCACGGTCGCCCAAGGCACCCTTATTGGACGTGAGGGGCGGATCCATATCTGGCGCGAAAGCGCTGACAGCGAGCGTATCCTCATTGGCGGCGAAACCCAAATCATTATCGAGGGTAGCTTGTCGCTTTGAGGCGAATCCGCTGGCGAACAGTTCTTTCTAAAAGCTAGGGTTCCAAAGGTCCGGAGTTTTCCCTATATAGAGGCATGTTTTGACGGTGCCGCCTTTACCGGCACATGATCAGGTACAAGTCCAATGTTGAACAGTCTCGATTTGCCGGGTCGTCCGGCAGACAACAGAATCGTGGTTGCCATGTCCGGAGGTGTCGATTCCTCGGTCGTGGCGGGTCTTTTGGCACGCCAGGGTTACGACGTTATCGGCATGACGCTGCAACTTTACGACCACGGCGAAGCAATCCACCGGAAAGGCGCGTGCTGCGCCGGTCAGGATATTCACGATGCGCGTCGTGTTTCGGAAACCCTTGGCATCCCGCATTACGTACTGGATTACGAAGACCGTTTCCGCGAGGCGGTGATCGGCCCGTTTGCGCAGAGCTATATCGAGGGCGAAACGCCAATTCCCTGCGTTTCTTGCAACCAAACAGTGAAGTTCGCCGATCTTTTGAAAACCGCAAAGGATCTCGGTGCGGCCGCGCTTGCGACCGGACACTATATCCAGTCGCGGCTGGTCGATCCCGAAACCGGCAGGCGCGCGCTTTACAGGGCGATCGATCCGACGCGCGATCAGAGCTATTTCCTGTTCGCCACGACACAGGAGCAGGTCGATTATCTGCGGTTCCCGCTCGGTAATCTTCCGAAAACGGAAACCCGCGAACTTGCCCGGGAACTTGGACTTACGATCGCCGACAAGCCGGACAGTCAGGATATCTGTTTCGTGCCCAAGGGCAAATATTCCGACATCATCGCGAAACTGCAGCCTGATGCCGCCAATGGTGGCGATATCGTCCATCTGGACGGTCGCATGCTCGGGCGCCATGAGGGGATAATTCATTACACGATAGGCCAGCGCCGCGGCATCGGCGTGGCCACTGGCGAGCCACTTTATGTCGTGCATCTCGACCGCCGCCGGAAACGGGTCATCGTGGGACCGCGGGAAGCGCTTCTGACCCGCAGGCTTTTCCTGCGCGACGTCAATTGGCTCGGCGACTTGCCGCTCGATGATGTCAAAGGCTCAGGCATGCCGGTTTATGCCAAGATCCGTTCGACCCGACCGCCGGTTGCCGCCAATCTGGATTTCGCGGACGGCGTGCTCAGCGTCGCGCTTTCGGACGGTGAACAGGGGGTTGCTCCGGGGCAGGCCTGCGTTCTTTACGACAGTGAAGACGATGAAGCGCGTGTTCTCGGCGGCGGCTTTATCGAGCGGGCTGAAAAAGACGTTCAGGCCGAGGCGCAACTTGCGCAATTGATGCGCTATGACGAAGCCTCCATCGGTGCCTGATGCGGCATGCGCGGGCGCGCGAGCGGAGCCGCTTTTGCGCGTTCGATTTTGTTTGGCGGAACGCTGCTAATCGCTTGACAGCCCGAAGGCCCATTCCTTATATGCGCGGGCGCTTCCGGGCATGACAATCAACCGCATTAGCGGAGACTTTATCCGAAAGCCGCGTCTTGCTTTGGCGGAGTAGCTCAGCAGGTTAGAGCAGTGGAATCATAATCCATGTGTCGGGGGTTCGAGTCCCTCCTCCGCTACCATTTCTTAGTAATAAGTCATTGCCTCAGAGCGCCATCGAAATCCGCTTGGCGAGACTGTCTTTGCATTGCGACTTTTTCTTTGCAGTCCTCAGGCCCCACCCATGATTTACGCCGCGGACTATCGGAGGATAGCGATAAAAACCGTTAGGTGCGAGGCGCAGGTTCCGCTGCTTGCAACATTTCTGTGCGCAGGTACGGGGCAACGTTGCAAAGGTCAGGGCTTTAGCCTATGCGGCAGAGAGAAAGCGGAAAAACGCCATGGCCACCATTATTGCCCCTTCAATCCTTTCATCCGATTTTTCCGAGCTCGGCACGGAGATCGAGCGCATCGTCCGAGCAGGCGCCGACTGGATCCATATCGATGTAATGGATGGTCATTTCGTGCCGAATATTACTTTCGGAGCACCGGTCATAAAGTCGGTCCGGGATCGTACCGACAAGATCTTCGACTGCCATTTGATGATCGAACCCTGCGATCCCTACTTATCTGCGTTTGCCGATGCTGGCTGTGATATAATTACTGTTCATGCCGAAGCGACAAAGCATCTCGACCGATCGCTGCAGGCGATTCGCGATCTCGGCAAAAAGGCGGGTGTTTCGTTGAACCCTTCGACGCCGGAAGGTGTTATCGAATACGTCCTTGATCGTCTTGACCTGATCCTACTGATGACGGTTAACCCGGGTTTCGGTGGGCAAAAATTTATTCCGTCAGTGGTCGACAAAGTGGCCCAGGTGAAGACGATGATCGGTGATAGGCCGATCCATATCGAGATTGATGGCGGTGTTACCGCCGAAACGGCTCCCCTCGTTACGGCCGCAGGTGCCGACGTGCTGGTTGCCGGCTCTGCCGTTTTCAAGGGTGGCAACGAGGCTGTCTACCGGAAAAACATCAGCGCGATCCGGGACGCTGCCGACGCCAATCGTTCCTGATTGAGTCAATTCAGTCGGAGTCCCCGCTCGAGCACCAGCCGTGTAGTCAGTCTTGCCTGGTAATTTGCGAGAACCAGGATCGCATAGGTCCCACAG
>JAHEHW010000012.1 GCA_024639745.1 Salaquimonas sp.
GCGGACGAGAATACCCGCGCGACCTATACGGCCCTGTCGAACACCATGATCGGGGCGCTGCTGGTGGTAGGCGGCGTTTTCGGGTTTATTGCACAGGCAACTTCCTCGGCTTTCGTCCTTTTGTTGTTCGCGGCAATGTCGGCTGCTGCAGCGGTTCTAGCGCTTAAACTTGACGATGTTCAGGCGGGCTGAGCCGGGCCCTTTATAAGACAGCCTGAAGCACCGCCATCCAGGCGGCGATTGTAAAAATGGAAAGCAGGGTCGAGAGGATGATCACTGTCGCAGACAAACTGACGGCGCGGTCATACATCGCCGCGAAAATATATACGTTCATACCCGGTGGCATCGCCGCGAGAATGACTGCTGCCCTCACATATTCTTTCGAAAGATCGAAAATTCCATAGGCGATTCCGAAAGCAATCATAGGATGGAGAAGAAGCGCAAGTGCGGAGACCATGAGCGCTTCGCTCGCTTCGGCGCTTACCTTGTAACGGGTAAGGGCTGCGCCAATTCCGACAAGGGCAGCGGGGATTGCTGCCGTTGCCAACATGTGCACCGGCGCCATGATCACTTCGGGCAGTTTCAGGCCGGAAAGGTTGATGACAACGCCAGCGATAACGCCGATCATCAACGGGTTGGAGAGGATGGATTTCGAGGCAATTCGGATGGTTTCGCCCATACTTCTGCCGTCGGCGCGCGCAATTTCCATGGAAAGCATGCCGATTGCGTACATTAGTCCGGCGTGAAGCGAGATGATCCCGAAGACCGGCGTCAGCGCGTCGTGGCCATAGGCGCGTTCGACGATCGGGATGCCAAGAAGGACGGTATTGGAAAAGAGCGCGCAGAACCCCACCGCGACAGCCTCTCCGGGGCGCCGTTTCCAGACCTTTCTGGCGAGAAGAATTGCAAGACCGAAGCTTGCAAAGGCACCTAGATAGAACGCGCCAAGCGCCGGGATGTTGAATGCCTGGCCGAAGTCGACCCCCACCATCGCCCTGAATAATAGAAAGGGAACCGCAAGTTTCACGGCGAACGCATTGAGATGATCGGCAATACCGCTGGACAAATATCCGGTTCGGGCCGATAGCCAGCCGGCTGCCATCAACGCAAAGACGGGCAGAATGGTCAGCAGGTTTTCGAGTAACATGGCAATGGGCTCTTGGCCGTTTGGTCCAGTTTTACGATGTCCGTGGCGCTGTGAACGAAGGGCGTCGTCAAATGGCTATGCCTGAAGCGTTAGACAATGAAAAGCGCACTTATGTCCAAAGACCAATTGACGTTGTGCGTGTCGGGCGATACCCCCATGCAGAAAATCAAAATGAAAGTGGACAGATGACCGCCGAACCACAGATTGATATCGGCCCCATTCATCTCCGGGATGCCCTGAAACTGGCGCCATTGATCGCAGCTTACGGGCAGGCATTGAAACGTGGCGCGCCAAGACGACCAGACCAGTATTATGCGGAACAATTGCTTCAGGATCGGACCGGCGAATTTCTGGGAGCCACCGTTAACGGCGAACTTGTCGGCTTCGTCATGTTTTACGATCTTCCCGAGCCGGTATCCGGCAAACGAGCTGGGCAATGCGATCATATTTATGTCCATCACGAGCACCTCGGAAAGGGAATAGCCAAGGCGATGGTCGATGTCCTCGCGGACCAGGCAGATCGACGCGGTTGGTCGAAACTGATCCTCAATGCGCCGCGAAGTCCCGATACCGGGCGTAAGGTCTTCGAAAAAGTTGCCGCGCCGGCCGATTGGCAATCCTTCATCCTGCGTTTCGAACATTAGCGGGAAGGCCTGATTGAATTAGAACAACCTGAATAAAACCATTTGTCGCTTTGACCTAACGGGCTATGCGCCTTAGAAAGCGATGATATAGTCACAAATTCAAACTGGAAAGATCAAGCCGTCCATGAGTGAGGCAAGCACGGGAAGCAAAAGACCGCTTTCACCACATTTGACGATCTACAAACCTATCCCAACAATGGTCATGTCGATCATGCACCGGATCACCGGTGTTGCGCTTTATTTCGGTATGTTCCTGCTCACCTGGTGGTTTTTTTCTGCGGCGGCAGGCGAAGACTACTTCAATTGGGTGAACGGGATATTCGGCTCCATCATTGGCCAATTGATCCTGTTCGGTTTCAGTTGGGCGCTGGTCCATCACATGTTAGGCGGCATCAAGCATTTGGTGCAGGACAGCGGCCGGGCGATGGAAAAGGCGTTCACTACCCAAATGGCGAAAGCACATGTCGTCGTGTCCGCCGGATTGACGGTTCTTGTCTGGATCGTTGCTTATCTTGCAGGTTAAGGAATTCTCATGAGCATGCGCACACCACTTGGACGTGTCCGGGGCCTCGGCTCGGCAAAAGACGGTACCGAGCACTTCTGGATGCAAAGGGTTACCGCGGTTGCAAATATACCGCTGGTCCTGATTGGCCTGTGGCTGATCATCTCGCTCGTCGGGGACGACTATCAGATGGTCGTCACCAAACTCTCCTCTCCCGGATGGACGGTATTCCTGGTCCTGTTCGCTTTTTCGGTTCTTTACCATATGCGATTGGGACTACAGGTGGTGATTGAGGATTACATCCACACGGAATGGACGAAGATCTTGCTGTTGCTGCTCAATACGTTTTTCGTCTTTTTTACCGGCGCGATGTTTGTCTTCGCGGCCTTCAAGCTCGCCTTCGGCGGTTGAACCTAGCGGATTACAGAAAAAATCATGGCTGATAACGGCAAATCACAAACATATGAAATTGTGGATCACTTTCATGACGTCGTCGTCGTAGGCGCCGGCGGTTCCGGTCTTCGCGCGACACTGGGTATGGCAGAACAGGGTCTGAAGACCGCATGTGTGACGAAAGTGTTTCCGACCCGATCTCATACGGTGGCTGCACAGGGCGGCATCGCCGCTTCGCTCTCGAACATGGGGCCCGACCACTGGCAGTGGCATATGTATGACACGGTCAAGGGATCGGATTGGCTGGGTGACACGGACGCTATGGAATATCTTGCGCGTGAAGCGCCAGCGGCCGTTTACGAACTTGAGCATTACGGTGTCCCGTTCTCAAGGACGGAAGAGGGCAAGATCTACCAGCGGCCTTTCGGTGGACATACAACCGAGTTTGGCGAAGGTCCGCCCGTGCAACGGACCTGTGCTGCGGCAGACCGTACCGGCCACGCGATTCTCCATACGCTTTATGGTCAATCGCTGCGCAATAACGCTGAATTCTATATTGAATATTTTGCTATCGACCTGATGATGTCGAAGGATGGGGCGTGCACCGGTGTAATCGCCTGGAACCTGGATGACGGATCGCTGCACCGTTTCAATGCGAAAATGGTCGTTTTGGCAACCGGCGGTTATGGCCGTGCCTATTTCTCTGCGACATCTGCCCATACGTGTACCGGTGACGGTAACGGGATGGTGGCGCGCGCCGGTCTTCCGGTTCAGGACATGGAGTTCGTCCAATTCCATCCTACCGGTATTTATGGCGCGGGCTGCCTCATTACGGAGGGCGCTCGGGGCGAGGGCGGTTACCTGACGAATTCCGAAGGCGAGCGTTTCATGGAGCGTTATGCGCCGACCTACAAGGATCTGGCTTCCCGCGATGTGGTTTCCCGCTGCATGACGATGGAAATCCGCGAAGGCCGGGGTGTCGGCGAGAAGAAGGATCATATCCATCTCAATCTCAACCATATTGATCCGGATACGCTGGCAGAGCGCCTGCCTGGAATTTCGGAATCGGCCAAGATTTTCGCCGGCGTGGATCTGACGCGTGATCCAATTCCGGTGATTCCCACGGTTCACTACAATATGGGTGGTATTCCAACCAATTATTGGGGCGAAGTTTTGAATCCGACCAAGAGCAATCCGGACCGTGTCGTGCCGGGATTGATGGCAGTCGGTGAGGCCGGGTGTGCATCGGTGCACGGCGCGAACCGTCTGGGTTCAAATTCGCTGATCGACCTCGTGGTCTTTGGTCGCGCCGCTGCGATCCGTGCAGGAAAGACGATTGACCGAACCTCGTCCATTCCAAGCCCGCACACAGCGTCAACCGAGAAAATTCTTGATCGTTTCGATGCGTTGCGGCATGCGGACGGCGGCATACCGACCGCCAAGCTTCGCTCCGATATGCAGGATATCATGCAAGAGGATGCTGCTGTCTTCCGGACCGAAGAGACACTCAAATCCGGCTGCAAGCGGATGTCCGAAGCGTGGAAGGGTCTTTCTGACCTGAAAGTAAGCGACCGCTCGATGATTTGGAATTCCGATCTCGTCGAGACGCTCGAACTGGAAAACCTGATGGTGAGTGCCATCACCACGGTCTACAGCGCGGAGGCTCGCAAGGAGAGCCGCGGAGCGCATGCCCGAGAGGATTACAAGGACAGGGATGACCAAAACTGGCGTCATCACACGCTTGCCAGTGTCGATCAGAAGGGCAAGGTGAAATTGACATACCGTCCGGTCCATATCGATCCGCTGACCTCTGAAAAGGAAGGCGGCATCGATCTTAAGAAAATCGCTCCGAAAGCGAGGGTTTACTGAAAATGGTTGAACTTACCCTTCCCCGTAATTCTCAGATAAAATCGGGAAAGACCTGGCCGAAACCCGAAGGCGCGACCAATCTGCGCGAATATCGGATTTATCGCTGGTCGCCGGATGACGACGAAAATCCCCGCGTCGATACCTATTATGTCGACATGGACAGATGCGGCCCGATGGTTCTCGACGGCCTTATCTGGATCAAGAACAATATCGATCCCACCCTCACCTTCCGTCGTTCCTGTCGCGAGGGTATTTGTGGCTCATGCGCGATGAATATCGACGGCACGAACACGCTTGCATGCACCAAGGGGGCCGATGAAATCGAGGGCGAAGTAAAAATCTATCCGCTTCCGCACATGGCGGTAGTGAAGGATCTCGTACCGGACATGACGCATTTTTATGCGCAGCACCGTTCCATTGAGCCCTGGCTACAGACGACGACCAATGAACCTGAAAAGGAATGGCGCCAGAGCCACGAGGATCGCGAGAAGCTCGACGGCCTGTACGAGTGCATTCTCTGCGCCTGTTGCTCGACCTCCTGCCCGTCCTATTGGTGGAATGGCGATCGGTATCTCGGTCCCGCGGCTTTGCTCCAGGCTTATCGCTGGCTGATTGACTCGCGTGACGAAGCCACGGGAAAGCGCCTCGATAATCTTGAGGACCCTTTCCGGCTGTATCGGTGTCATACGATCATGAATTGTACTCAATCTTGCCCAAAAGGCCTGAATCCGGCCAAGGCGATCGCCGAGATCAAAAAAATGATGGTTGAGCGGCGGGTCTGAGCCCGCCTGATTGTTTGCTCGTCGAGACCGGTTTTCCAGCCGGTCGTTGGCTTATGAGCGACCCGGTGAGATCCGCGATCGGGCTCAAAGCCGAACTCACGTGAATGTGTCGACAGTTCATTTCACTTTATCTTTGGCTTCGGGCAGTAATTCCCAAACTTTTGGAGGTTTTTCATGCAAAAGCTGCTTTTTACCGCTGCCATCGCCGGAATGTTTTTTAATCCCGGCTCTGCCAATGCGGAAACGAAGACCGCGATATTTGCCGGCGGCTGTTTCTGGTGCGTCGAATCTGATTTTGAAAAGGTGAAGGGGGTCGAAGAGGTTATTTCGGGCTATGCCGGCGGAACGTCGGATAATCCGACTTACAAGAATCATTCGGCTGGGGGACATCTCGAGGTTGCGGAAATCATCTATGATCCGGCTGTAGTAAGCTACTCGGATTTGCTCGAAACCTATTGGCGCACCATTGATCCGACCGATGATGGCGGACAATTCTGTGATCGTGGACATTCTTACACAACTGCGGTTTTTGCCCTTGATGATGAGCAGGCGCGTCTTGCCGAAGCTAGTAAGAAAGCAGCTCAGGAGGCCCTGGGGCGGACCATCGTTACCCCGATCCGCGGTTCCGCGACGTTCTATGAAGCGGAAGGTTACCATCAAGACTACTATAAACGGAATACGGTCCGTTATAAGTACTATCGTTGGGCATGCGGGCGCGACGCTCGTGTTGAAGAGCTCTGGGGTGACGAGGCTTATAAGGGTGTCACCGGCCATAAAGGCAGTTGAGCAGCGCTCACTGTTAAACCGGTCTTTTCCTTTGATTTCCTCTAGGTAAGTCTTGGAGCGTATTTACGCTTCGTTTACCGTAAGCGATCAAGTTCAGGAGCGTTCGCCATATTTTCGGCCACATAAATATTTACGGGGCCTGACAAAGTGGGGTGAGTTTCGGGTCTCTTCTTGAAGGAAGGCTCGCATGCTCAGAAACGGGGCTATTATGCGGTATCAAATCGGATCTATCATCATCATTGGGTGTCTGGCCCTTGCAGGTTGCAACCGTTCTTTAGGGTCGATTGCGCCTGGCCAACCGGAACGACTGCCATCCGCGCCGGTGGAGCCAGTTCAATCAGGTGAGTTGCCTCCGCCTTCCGATGGTCTTTCAGATCCTTCGGCGGATCCGATTATGTCGAATGACGGACAGATGACAGCGCCAATTGCTACCGGCAGCCAAACCCAGCAACAATTGGAAATTCTGGCATCAGGCGAGCCGGTTACCCGCGAAAGTGTTTCTGGCGCCTGGGTAGTGGCGAGCGACAACCCCGAATGCCGGATCATCCTTGCATTCACCAAATGGTCAGGTGGTTACCGCGCTGCCACCAAGCGTTGCACTTCGACGGATGTTGCCAGCGTCAGCGCTTGGGATGTTCAGGGTCAGCAGGTCGTGCTCATGGATGGAAGCGGAGCGACCGTTGCCCGGCTTTACCAATCGGGTTCTGAGCGTTATGACGGAACCACCAGCAGTGGTGAGGCGATCAGCTTCTCACGCTGATTGTAAATCCGGTCTTCGTTCTCCGGAGACGAAACCCAAGGCCCGCCTGCCGTGAATCCGGTCGAAACAGCTTATCAGGACAAGGCTGTCAAAGGTGAACTGGAAATCGATCCGGTGCAGCTCGCGCTCGCAAAGCGCCTTGACGAACTTCTCGAGGAGATTGCTTCAAAGCGGCTGGCTTCAAAATCATCTTCCCTAGGCTGGTTTTTCGGAAAGCGGGAAAAAGCGAAGCCTATCAAGGGTCTCTATATCTGGGGCTCTGTCGGTCGCGGCAAATCAATGCTGATGGACCTTTTCTTTGGTCTCGCCAAAGTTGAACTGAAGCGCCGGGCGCATTTTCACGATTTCATGGCGGACTCACACGAGCGCATCCATCAATATCGGCAGGCCTTCAAACGGGGAGAAGTGAAGGAGGAGGATCCAATTCCGCCGGTTGCCCGAAAACTGGCGTCTGAGGCGAAGCTTCTCTGCTTTGACGAATTCAGCGTAACAGATATCGCGGATGCGATGATCCTTGGGCGTTTGTTCAAGGGGCTCTATGCCCAGGGTACCGTAATCGTTGCGACTTCAAACGTTGCGCCGGATGGTCTGTACAAGGACGGATTGAACAGACAGCGTTTTTTGCCGTTTATCGAACTTTTGAAAGCCCATTCGGAAATTTTTGAACTTGATGCGCGCACCGATTATCGCCTTGAGAAACTTGCCAAGGCCCCAGTTTATATTGCGCCGCTTGGCGAAAAGGCAAAACGCCTGATGGATGCGGCGTGGTCGCGCATGGCGGGCGGGCAGGAAGGCCATGCAGATCATTTGACGGTCAAAGGTCGGAAGGTCCACGTTCCTCTCGCTCATGACGGTTTTGCTCGCTTCGAATTTTCCGATCTGTGCGAGAAGCCGCTAGGCAGCCAAGACTACCTGGCCATCGCCCGGCGCTATCACACCATTTTTTTGGACAACGTGCCGCTTATGTCGCTTGCACAGCGTAACTCCGCCAAACGGTTTATCAATCTGATTGACACGCTTTACGATCAACGCATCAGGCTGGTGATATCGGCGGCTACGAATCCGCATGCTCTTTATCAGGCAGAACGCGGCGTCGAGGCCTTCGAATTTCAACGCACGGCGTCACGCCTGATAGAGATGCAATCCGAGGATTATCTGGTGGGTCATGCCAGCGAGAGCGCAATATAGTCCAGATCTCGATTAAATAATTTACATTTACGTAAATTGTTACCTTTTTAAACCATTGAAATTTATGTCAATTTGCTTTTGTGTTGCAAGGAGCGTCTGTTTTCTTTAATGGAAAAACGGATGCAGTCCAATATCGGCGGCAATTATACCGCTGACGAACGTGACGATGGTGATTTTGCGACCCGAAAGCTTCCAATCGCTCTGGAATATCCGTCGTCTGCCGGAAACTTCGGCAATCCAAGCATTCTGTTCATGAAATGAATATCCAAACAGGGAAACCAAAAATGGCAAGAAATAAGATCGCTTTGATCGGTTCCGGCATGATCGGCGGTACGCTGGCCCACCTGGCCGGCTTGAAAGAACTGGGCGACGTCGTTCTTTTCGATATCGCAGAAGGCATTCCGGAGGGAAAGGCACTCGACATCGCTGAATCCTCTCCAGTCGACGGCTTTGACTGCAAACTGAGCGGGACCCAGAGCTATTCTGCAATCAAGGGTGCCGATGTCTGCATTGTGACTGCTGGCGTTCCAAGAAAGCCGGGAATGAGCCGTGATGATCTTCTGGGCATCAACCTCAAGGTGATGGAGCAGGTTGGAGCAGGTATCAAGAAATACGCACCCGACGCCTTCGTGATCTGCATCACCAATCCGCTGGATGCGATGGTCTGGGCGCTGCAAAAATTTTCTGGCTTGCCGAAAAACAAGGTCGTCGGGATGGCCGGCGTGCTCGATTCCTCGAGGTTCCGTTATTTCCTGGCGGATGAATTTGATGTTTCCGTCGAGGACGTCACCGCTTTCGTGCTCGGTGGCCACGGCGATACCATGGTGCCGTTGACGCGCTACTCGACGATTGCTGGGATTCCGCTACCGGATCTCATCAAGATGGGCTGGACGACGAAGGCCCGGATCGACGAGATCGTCGATCGTACAAGAAAGGGTGGCGGCGAAATCGTTGCGCTTCTGAAAACCGGTTCGGCATATTATGCGCCAGCGGCTTCGGCGATCATGATGGCGGAGAGCTATCTGAGGGACAAGAAGCGGATCGTTCCGTGCGCGGCTGCGCTCAAGGGCGAATACGGCGTTAAAGACATGTATGTCGGCGTTCCGACGGTGATCGGGTCGAATGGAGTTGAGAGGATTATCGAAATCGCGCTCAATCGTTCCGAAGAAAAAATGTTCCAGAAATCCGTCGATGCGGTATCAGAGCTCTGCAGTGCATGCGCTGAAATTGCTCCGAACCTGAAGAAGTAAAGATGAGCTCGACCCCGGGGGAAACTCCGGGGTTTTTCTTGAGTATTTAAGACTGTCGGAAAGGCAGCTCAGCATTGGGAGGCGGATCGCTCCGCAAGACATCATGGCAAGACAGGACGCCAATCAGGATTTCCTGAATACCTCTTTTCTCTATGGCGCGAATGCCGGCTATATCGAAGAATTGTATGCCCGCTATCAAGAGGACCCAAGTTCGCTAAGTCAGGATTGGCAGGACTATTTCGCCGAGCTGCACGACCAACGCGACGACGTGATCAAGAGTGCCAGAGGCGCTTCCTGGAAAAGGTCCAACTGGCCAATTCACGCGAACGGTGAATTGGTGTCGGTGCTCGATGGCGACTGGCAGCAGATAGAACAGAAAATCGGTGAGAAGATTGCGGCCACGGGCCGGAAGGCAGGCTCAGAGCTGAGCGACGCGGATATCCAGCGCGCAGCGCGCGATTCGGTCTCTGCCATCATGATGATCCGTGCGTATCGTATGCGCGGTCATTTGCATGCGAATCTCGATCCGCTCGGGATGGCAGGAAAAAAGGAGGCCTATGACGAATTGAAGCCAGCCTCCTACGGTTTCACCGAGGCAGATTACGACCGTCGAATTTTCATCGATTACATGCTCGGTCTGGAATTTGCGACCATTCCGCAGATGCTGGATATCCTGCAGCGTACCTATTGCTCGACGATCGGCGTCGAGTTTATGCATATTTCAAATCCCGAGGAAAAAGGTTGGATCCAGGCCCGCATCGAGGGACCTGACAAAGGCGTTGCCTTTACCGACATGGGCAAGCGGGCGATCCTGCAGAAGTTGATCGAGGCGGAGAGTTTCGAGCAATTCCTGGACGTCAAATACAAGGGCACAAAGCGGTTTGGGCTTGATGGCGGCGAAGCGCTCATTCCCGCTCTCGAGCAAATCATCAAACGGGGCGGCCAAATGGGGCTGCAGGAAATCGTTATCGGCATGGCTCACCGTGGCCGTCTCAATGTGCTGACAAACGTGATGGCGAAGCCTTATCGTGCCGTCTTCCATGAATTTACCGGGGGTTCCTATAAGCCAGATGACGTGGAGGGCTCGGGTGACGTGAAATACCACCTCGGCGCGTCGTCGGACCGACAATTTGACGGTAACAATGTCCACCTTTCGCTTACGGCAAACCCATCACATCTGGAGATCGTTGATCCGGTCGTTCTCGGGAAAGTTCGGGCGAAACAAGACAATTTTGAAACGCCGCGCGAAGATGGCACGCGTGATCGTGGCTCGGTCCTACCGCTTCTCATCCACGGTGATGCCGCCTTTGCCGGCCAGGGTGTGGTCGCGGAATGCTTAGGTCTTTCCGGACTGAAAGGACACCGTACGGGCGGTTCGATCCATTTCATCATCAACAACCAGATTGGCTTTACAACGAACCCGAGCTTCTCTCGGTCTTCACCCTATCCTTCTGATGTTGCGAAGATGGTCGAGGCGCCGATTTTCCACGTGAATGGTGACGATCCGGAAGCCGTGGTTTATGCGGCCAAGGTCGCTACGGAATATCGGCAGAAATTCAAGAAACCGGTCGTAATCGACATGTTCTGTTACCGCCGGTTCGGGCACAACGAGGGTGATGAGCCAGCGTTCACGCAGCCGCTGATGTACAAGAAGATCCGCTCTCACCCAACAGCGGTAACGATCTATTCCAAGAAACTCATCGAGGAGAAGGTCATCGATCAGGGCGATTTCGATACGATGAAATCAGACTATCGCACCCTGCTCGACGAGGAGTTCGAGGTGGGCAGCAATTACCGACCGAACAAGGCCGACTGGCTCGATGGGGCATGGCGAGGCCTCAAGGAAGCGGGCGGCCTTGATGATCCCCGACGCGGGGAAACGGGCGTTCCGGTCAAAACGTTGAAGGAAATCGGCGAAAAGTTGACCAGTGTTCCCGCGGATTTCAAGGCTCACCGTACGATCGAGCGGTTCATGAAAAATCGGGCTGAGACGATCAAATCCGGGAAAAATATCGACTGGGCTACCGGTGAGGCGCTCGCCTTTGGCTCCCTGATGATCGAGAAGAATGTCGTGCGTTTGTCCGGTCAGGACGTCGAGCGCGGCACTTTCTCACAACGGCATTCCGTGCTCTATGATCAGGAAGACAACAGCCGTTATATTCCGCTCCATCACCTGTCGAAAGATCAGGCGAATTACGATGTCATCAATTCGATGTTGTCGGAAGAAGCGGTTCTGGGCTTCGAGTATGGTTATTCACTGGCAGCGCCTAATGCCCTCACTGTATGGGAGGGCCAGTTCGGCGATTTCGTCAACGGCGCCCAGGTCGTGATCGATCAGTTCATCAGTTCCGGCGAGCGCAAATGGCTAAGGATGAGCGGGTTGGTGATGCTGCTGCCGCATGGCTATGAAGGACAAGGTCCCGAACATTCCTCAGCGCGTCCGGAGCGCTTCCTACAGCTATGCGCAGAGGACAATCTGCAGGTTGCTAACTGCACTACGCCTTCGAACTATTTTCATATTCTGCGGCGGCAATTGCGACGCGAGTTCAGAAAGCCGCTGGTGATCTTCACCCCGAAATCCCTGTTGCGTCACAAGCGTGCGGTTTCCGAACTTTCGGAGATGGGAAAGGGTTCGACCTTCCACCGGCTGCTATGGGACGATGCCGAGTTCCGTAAGGGCGAAGTCATCCAGCTGGTGAAAGACAGCAAGATGAAACGGGTCGTGTTGTGTACCGGCAAGGTATATTACGACCTTTACGAAGAGCGTGAAAAACGGGGAATCGACGACGTTTACCTGCTGCGGATCGAGCAGCTTTATCCGTTCCCAGCCAAAGCCCTGATCAAGGAGCTTTCCCGGTTCAAGAATGCCGAAATGGTGTGGTGCCAAGAAGAGCCGAAAAATATGGGCGCATGGGCGTTCATAGAGCCCTATCTTGAATGGGTGCTTGATCATATCGGCGCCAAGCACAAGCGGCCGCGTTATACCGGCCGGTCAGCGGCAGCATCGCCGGCAACCGGTCAAATGTCCAAACATCTGGAGCAACTGGCGGCGTTTCTCGAAGATGCGCTCGGCAATGGCAGCTGATCCAACATCCCGAAGCAATTTTGAAGCATTAAGGTATTAAAATGGCGAGTGAAATCAGAGTTCCAACGCTTGGTGAATCCGTAACAGAAGCAACTGTCGGCCGATGGATGAAGTCAAAGGGCGATGCCGTAGCGATTGACGAGCCGCTTGTCGAGCTGGAGACGGACAAGGTTTCCGTAGAAGTTCCGGCACCTGCTGCAGGTGTTCTGGCGTCGATCGACGTGGAAGAGGGCGATACGGTCGAGGTTGGTGCACTGCTCGGCGCGATCGAAGAGGGAGAGGGTAAAGCC
>JAHEHW010000254.1 GCA_024639745.1 Salaquimonas sp.
GAAAGGGAGCCGTCGGTGTCGCAGGCTGATGCCAAAACTGGCACCGAAGCATTTGAAGCTGCCGACGGTGCCGAAGAAGAAGTTGCCGACGTAGAAAAACAGGAAGATACGGTATCCGTGCGAAACGGCAAGACAGGCAACGCGACCAAAAAAGACGCTGCAAAAAACCATTAGAATCAAAAGCGCCAAGAGGATTTTTGGCAGCTTTTTTTAGGGAAATATCCCAATGACCGTAGAAGCCGCCATTGACCGGTTGCTTGCCAACCATCCAAAAGGCTTCGATCTTTCCCTCGATCGCGTTTTGTCCCTGTTGGAATGTCTGGGAAATCCGCAGGATCGAATCCCGCCGGTTTTTCATGTTGCTGGCACCAACGGTAAGGGATCTACTGCGGCATTCCTGCGCGCGATTCTTGAAGCTGCGGGTTACTCCGTTCATGTCCATACATCGCCGCATCTCGTCCGATGGAATGAGCGCTATCGGCTGGGCGGCGAAAACGGAGAACCCGGCAAGCTCGTGCGCGACGAGGTTCTCGAGGACGCGATCCTGAGGGCTGAGGCGGCAAATGCAGGCCGATCTATCACCGTGTTTGAGATCATGTCCGCGGTCGGCTTCCTTCTCTTTGCCGAATATCCTGCCGACTACTGCGTGGTGGAGGTCGGTCTTGGTGGACGATTCGATGCGACGAATGTTTTATCTAACCCTGTTGCCTGCCTGATCACGCCAATTGCACTTGATCATCAAGCCTATCTCGGTGATACGATTTCAGCCATTGCGTTTGAAAAGGCCGGAATTATCAAGGGTGGAGCGCCGGTGATAGTGGGAAGGCAAGACGAGGACGCTCTTTCGGAAATCGAACGCGTGGCTGAGTTGAAGGGTAGCGAAACCACTGTCGCAGGCCGAGACTTCGATTATTTCGAACAAGGCGGCAAGTTCATATTTCAGGACGAGAATGGCCTGCTCGACCTTCCGCTGCCGCGCCTAGTTGGCGTTCATCAACTCTCGAATGCGGCAATTGCAATTGTCGCGATACGCCGCGTTTTGCCAGAGTTGTCACTCGATGCATTCGATCGCGGCATGCAGGCCGTGCAATGGCCGGGTCGTTTCGAGCACCTGAGGCCAGGCGCATTGCTTCAAAGCGTTGATGAGGAGTTGCGAGCGCATTTCGACTTCTGGGTAGATGGAGGTCACAATCCTCAGGCGGGAACCGCTTTAGCGGCTGCTCTTGCCAGCCTTGAAGAGCGGGCACCCATGCCTTTGGTCCTTGTCTGTGGAATGCTGACCACAAAGGACCCTTCCGGATTTTTTAAGGCGTTTGCAGGATTGGCCCGAGAAATTCTCACCGTACCGGTAACACAATCCGATTCGTCATTTTCACCTGAAGAACTCGCTGCCACGGCCAGTAAGATCGGAGTGCCGGCAAGGCCAATGAGATCAATCGAAGAAGCGATCGCCGCCATCTCACAGGATCATGCCCATGATGCGTCAGTACGCGTAGTGATCTGCGGATCTCTCTACTTGGTAGGCGAAGTCTTGGAATTGAACGGAACGCCACCGGCATAAACAAAACGCGGGCTATGCCCGCGTTTCATCAAACATCATTGCTCAGTATAAGGCGATTTCAGCCAGCAGATTTCATCCAGTCTGCCAGAGCATTCTTCGGTTTGACACCAACTTGCATCGCGGCAGGCTCACCATCTTTAAAGAGGACAAGCGTCGGAATGGATCTAACACCGAATTGCGCGGCAAGATCGGGGTTCTCGTCAATATTCAGCTTCGTGATTTTGACATTGCCTGATAATTCTTCGGAAAGCTCCTCCAGGCTGGGAGCAATCATTTTGCAGGGGCCACACCACTCGGCCCAGAAATCCACAACGGCCGGGATATCGGAATCCAGCACTTCCTGCTGAAAATTATTGGTATCGACTTTGACGGTAGCCACGGAGCACTCCTTTGCTGACCTTTGTTCCTACTTTCCGGAAAATAGGAGTAAAGCATGGGTAATACAAGATCAGAGAAATCAACCCTTCGAGAGGCGCGCAAACTCTGCGGTGAGCAGGCCCTCTTCGAGCTCCATCGCCGTCCCAGTTTCTGTCCAAATGATCATACAGCGAACAGAATCCATATCGAGGGCTTGTCTTGCCAACTCGCGGTATAAGGCCATCTGGATTAGATAGTTTTGAGGTGCCTCGCGAGCGGTCTTGGGAACGAGCCGATTGGTCTTGTAATCGATAATGGTGACTTGACTATCTCGGATTGCAAGACGGTCGATTTTTCCCCGGACCAGACGCGTTTGAGAATCGATGACGAGCTCGCCGATAATCTCAATTTCGACGCGAACCTGCTCTCCCGAACGCAGCTTGAGTTCTGGCATCGACAATACCCTTTCCGTAGATTGGCATATATCCATTTCCAGCACGTGCGGCAGGCCGGGTTCGAGGTCCGCGAGATATCTTTGCATGATCTCCCACCGGTGTTCTTTGTTCGGCACGTTATGCAAAATCTCGAGCAAGGCATGGATCACCTGCCCGCGGAGCAGTGCGAAACCATCCTCATTCTTTGTTCGTCCGTTCTCATCTTCCGAGATTTCCAAAATCCCCGGCACCGCGGAGGGGCTGAGTGGTTTTGTTGGTACGCGTTCCTGCGGCGCTGCCTGAAAAAGCCATCCGGGCATTTCTTCGGTTTCGCCTTTTTCCGAATCGTTATCGGACCGAGCAAGCGAAGTTATTCTTTTCTCGTCGTTCTTAATCTCCCAGCGCCAGCAGATCGGCTCACCATCCGACCCACTCTCGGCAATCAAATGGCCTCCATGCGTTTGTCGCTCGTCGGCTTCGGAACTGAGCCCGTCAAGCACCATTTTGTGCCAATGGCTATGTTTAATATCGCGTTTTCCCTGGTAGCCACAAACAATTAGCCGATCCGCGGCCCTGGTCATTCCGACATAAAGAAGCCGATGGTATTCTTCCTCGGCTGCTGCTTCTATCCTCGCAAATGCGTCTTGTGTGGCATCAATTCGTACCTCTTTGCTCCACTGCCAGACGGGAAGCCAATCGCTCGACTCCTTTGCGATTGAAACCAGTTTGGGCGCAAACCGCGCCTCGAAGGATTTTGAAGACGGATCGACCAGAAAGACAATCGGCGCCTCGAGCCCTTTTGAAGAATGGGTTGTGATGATGCGAATTTCGTCGGTCTTCATATCGACGCTGCGCTTCAATTCCGGACTTGTGATCGCGAGCCACTCGACGAAGGCTTCTATGCCAAGCCCGCCCCTTTCTCCAAACTCAATTGCTGCCTGAAAGAAACCCTCCAGGACTTCTTCAACTTCATGACCAAGTCGTGAGATATAGCCTTCCCGCAATCGATATTTTGCAAACAGCCGCGAGAAGAATTCAAAAACCGGCAGCGACTTTGAAGTTTCCCGGATCTCATCGATTATCTCCGCACTCAGATCGAGCTTTTGCTGGAAGGTTTCCGATGCTGGTTGATTCGCAAGCTTCTGCGCCGCGCTCGTGAGGCTCTCGGCGAGAGAAGTGTGTCTTCCGTGAGCGATCGTGAAAAGCTCTTCTTCGCTAAAATCGAAAAGCGGGCTCTTCAATAGACCGGCAAGCGCAAGATCGTCGATATCACTGGCGGCGAAGCGTCCAAGCGCGATCATATCTTCAATGGCGATATGCTCGACCAATTTTAGCCGGTCGGCCCCCGCTGATCGAAGATTGTGGCGGCGAAGCTCTCGGGTTATTGCGGGGACAAATCGATCCCGTTTTCGCACCAGGATTAGAATATCGCCGTGCCGGATCGGCCTATCGGCGCCTGGAAGCTTTTCGCCATTTTGGATCCACTTTTCGATCTCAGAGGCGATCTTCGTCGCCAGTTTTTCTTCGGCGGAGTTGTCGGCGATGACATCCGGCGGTTGCAGCCAGTCAGTCTTTTCGGGTTTGTCCG
>JAHEHW010000255.1 GCA_024639745.1 Salaquimonas sp.
TGGAGTTTCACGGTTCCAGTTCCGGGGTTGGCGAACAATCCGAACTGTTTGGCGAGATCACCAGCGAGCATGGCGGTTCCGGGTTCGAATGGGTCAGGGAAACCGAGGCGCGAAACCGGTTATGGCGGGCTCGTCACGACGCCTATTGGGCGGTCCGAGCGTCGTTTCCCGGGATGGATGCAATTTCGACGGATGTCTGCGTTCCGATTTCCCGGCTTGCCGAATGCGTGTGCGAAACCCAGGCCGATCTTGAGCAACTGGGATTGAGCGGACCCATCGTCGGGCATGTCGGGGATGGCAATTTCCATACGCTAATCTGTTTCGACAGTTCAGATTCCGTCGTCGTCAAAAAGGTCGAAGAAGCATGCGACCGCTTGGCCCGACGGGCGCTCACAATGGAGGGGACCTGCACGGGTGAACATGGAATCGGCCAGGGCAAGAAGAAATTCATGCAAGCCGAGCATGGTCCAGGTTGGCAGCTGATGCGGACAATCAAGAACGCAATCGACCCTCAGGATATCATGAATCCCGGAAAGGTGATCGCAGACAGGGCCATTGACTGATATGCATTGGGTTCACGTATTTGCGAATCTTACAAGATGCGTTCTCGGAAACCTTGGGTGACGCGTAAGGGTTTTAGGGTTTGTTTCGACTATTCGTAACATTCGGTGCCTTGGTCGTGATCGTGCTATTTACGGCACTTTTCGCGCCCTATTTCGTCGACTGGACCGCCTACAAGCGCCAGTTCGAGGAACAGGCCACCAAGATCATCGGACAGCCGGTTAAGGTCGGGGGTGAGGCGGCTGTACGGCTTCTGCCGCTCCCGTCAATCAGTTTTGGAGACCTGTCTGTCGGGCGTACGAAAAGCGGCCGCCCGATGATGACTGTCGACCGCTTTTCAGCCCGCGTCGAACTGATGCCGTTTCTTTCCGGCGAAATCCGCGTCGTCGAAATGGAATTGATCAGTCCCGACTTTTTCATTGATGTCGACCAGAGCGGCAAGATCGCTTGGACCGAGCGCCAGGGACTGCTCGTTAATCCGCAGCAGGTCCGCCTCGACAGGCTAACGGTTCGCGATGCGTCCTTCCTGGTGACCGGCCTTTTCGGAGAGGCGGAAGGCGCGCAGGCAATCAACGGCGAGGGAATATCGGCCAATGTCACTGCGCAGTCGCTGTTCGGGCCCTGGCAGATTGAGGGCAGCGGTACCGTTAATGGCGCGTCTACCCGGTTTGATTTCGCCACTGGGCCGCTTTCGGACCGAGGGACGATCCGCCTTCGCGCACGGGCGCAAAGGCTGGGCCAGCCTTATGAATTGTCGGCAGACGGGACCGTCGGTCTCGAAGAGGGGATATTGGCATGGGCCGGCACTTTCGGAATTCGGCCCCTGCCGGCAGAAGGTAGTGTGCACAGCGATGCAAAGGCGCCTCTGCCGGTTGAGGTTGAAGGTGATTTTCGCCTTACGCCCAACCGTTTGAACGTTCCCGAATATCGGATGGAAATCGGCGCCAAGGAAGATCCTTTCGTTCTGAGCGGCCGCGGGGGCGCCGATCTGAGGCGCGAAATCGAATTCCGTATGGAGGTTGATGGCCGTCAGATCGATATCGACCGGATCGCTCGGATGCAGGACGGTACTGCGGCTGCGGCAACCTCGCTTGAAGAGCGGATTTCGATTGTTCGCGGCGTACTCGATCAAATTCCCGCACCGGCTTTCAAAGGTGAGATCGATTTCGAGGTTCCGGCTATCGTAGCCGGGGATACGCTCATCCGCGAGGTGAGCGCGCTTGTCAGGCCATTCGGCGATGGTTGGCAGGTCGTGCGGCTCGAGGCCTCACTGCCAGGTAATACGCTGGTCGAAGCGAATGGCCGGCTTGGGGTTGGAGATGAGTTCGGGTTTCACGGCAGGCTGCTGCTTGCTTCCCGGCAACCGTCAGGTTTTGCCGCCTGGGCAACGGGTCGGGTCGATCCCGCGATCCGGAGGCTATCAGTGGCGGGGATGGCAGCTGACGTCACTCTGACCGAAAACCAGACCAATCTCGACAACCTGGAATTAAGGTTGGGTGAAGATGTCCTGACCGGCCAGGTGCGGCGGCTCGGCGCGGTGTTCAAGGACGGCCAGCGGATTGCCAATCCGGCCATCATCGCGGAGCTGTTTGGCGATGTCATACGCCTCGGCGATCTGAGGGCAATTTCAGGCATTGCGGTTGGCGGGGATGCCGGGCTTGCCGTACATGACTACGACATCACTGTCGATGCCGGTAATCTCGAGGCTTTCGACATCGTCGTTTCGGGGGTCGATGTAAAGTTCCAATACCGCGATGGCGAACTATCGATCGCAAGACTGAACATCAAGGACTTTCTTGGGGCCGCGATCACCAGCCAGGGGCAAATCCTTGATCTTCTGCAGCAGCCGAGAGGCAGTCTTTCACTGACCGTGGCGGCGGATGATGCTGCGCAGCTCGTTGGTGCGCTGCGCGAGCGCTGGCGCGATCTGCCGATCCTTTCAACGCTTGCGACCAGTCAGGATCTTCTTTCCGATACCCGCTTGGAATTCCAGGTCGAGTCCAGAGCAACGGAAGAAGGCTCGAGAAGCAGGGTAATTGCAAGCGGCGTTTCGGGGGGGACCCAAATTGCGCTGCGCAGTGCGATATCAGGTGACGTTTCAGACATGGAAAGTCTGGAGGTCGATTTTTCACTCGAAGCCCGAAATGAAGATCCGGCCATCTTGTTCCGCCAGATGGGCGCGGAGCGTCTCGGTTTCTCCGATCTTTATGGCGGTTTTAACGGGCCAGCCGTTGCTGTGGTCGAAGCCGCCGGCAATCGTGAGAACGGCTATTCCACCACCGCTTCCCTCAACTTGCTTGAAACGTCAGTATCCGCGAGAGGTCTTGTTAGCGCGGATGCTGACGGACTGACCGATTTTCAATTCGATTTTACAGCAGGCGCTGCGGATATTTCCCCCTATGTCTCGGGTTTTGGGTTCCTAATTCCGGCTTTCACCGTTTTTGGAGCGAGCGATGCGCCGTTTTCGGCAGTGGGGCAAGTCGGGTATGATACGGGTGAAAACCGCACCGCTTTGACCGTGATCGACGGGCAATTATCCGGCAGTGGGTTTACCCTAGACCTTGTCGCGCAGCCGGGTGAATCCGGGAGGCCGGAAGTTACCGGCAAGCTTTCAGCCGACCGTTTTACTGCAAGGGATATGGCAGGAATCGCCTTTGGCTCCGCCGACGTGCTCGAGGCTTCGGGTATTGAGGCGGGCGGCTGGTCAGAAGCGAATTTCACTGGTCCGGTTTTTGCCGGCTTCGATGCCGATATCGACCTCTCATTCACCAGTTTCAGGGTAGCCGAAGATAGTGCCGCGACTGAATTTTTCAGCGTGTTCAACATGACCGACGGTGCAGTTGAACTGTCGGGCGTTTCAGCAAACTGGCTTGGCGGGAAATGGTCAGGGAGAGCAAGCCTTGGAAGCGCCGATGGCGCTGGTTTCGGAGAAGTGCAGTTTTCGGCCGATGATGTCCAGGCCCAGATGGCGAGCGGTTTTGCGGGTTTTCCCAATGTTCTGACCGGAGCGGTTGATGGTAGCGGAACCATTGAGTTTTCCGGGCGTAGTCCTCTGGCGATGGTTTCCAGTATTTCGGGTAGCGGTGTCATTTCGATGACGGATAGCGAACTACTCGGCATCAGCACCAGCGGGCTTTCAGATGTTCTGGAAGTGACAGATGCGGAAGGTTTTGAAATAGGGTCCGAGACCATTGAGCCGGTGGCCCTGGACGCGTTCCTTGAAGGGTCGCTGCAAATAAGTTCGATCAGTGTTCCGTTCAACGTAACGCAAGGAAGAATTGAGTTACGAAATGTCACCCTCACCGAGGGAGATCGGGCGCCTGTCGCTAATCTCGCCATCGATATTACTGATGGCAGCTATGAGAGC
>JAHEHW010000256.1 GCA_024639745.1 Salaquimonas sp.
CGACGATGTGGTGCTCGATGCGGCCTTGGCCTAAGGCGGAAACGAGGGCCGTATTGCAACCCTTCAATGTCGGTATTCTGGGCACAACAGCTGTCCTGTTGTGGGTAAAAGGTGCGTACGAGAGCCACACAATGCTCTATCTCGCGATCGCCATTCCGACATCCTTTATTGCGGCGTTGCTCGGCATTTTCGTGTTTCACCGTCTCTCCGACGATCTCTTCAGGCGCTTGTTGATTGCTATGTGTTTGCTTTCGGGCGTGATCCTGCTGGCAAAGGAACTGATATGAGACTGGATCGCATCGCCGTCAACGTTTACCGGGCACCTTGCGAGCATCCGGTCAGCACCTCATTCGGTACCATGCGTGACCGCCCTGCTGTCTTCGTGAAGGTTTTCGATGGGGAAGGGACCTTTGGATGGGGTGAGATTTTCGCTAACTGGCCATCCGCCGGAGCGGAGCACCGCGCTCGCCTTCTGATGGAAGATATCCTCGAATTGGTTCTCGAAACAGAGTTTGAAAGGCCGGAACAACTTTGGCTCGACCTCACGCGCCTGACTGAAATCCGTGCGCTCCAATGCGGAGAATGGGGGCCGTTTCGCCAGGTGCTGGCCGGGCTCGATACCGCGGTCCACGATCTTTGTGCCCGGCGTAGGGGGCTGCCCCTCGCGGACACGCTTTCTGAAAACGTTTCAAAGGCCGTACCCTATTACGCAAGTGGTTTACAAGTCTCAACGGCTCACCCGATCATCGAAGCCCTGCGGGGCGAAGGAGTCTTCGCGTTCAAGGTCAAAGTCGGGTTCGATGAACAGCGGGATCTTGCCGACCTCGCCGCCATTGCAAACGATCTCGGGGCGGAAGAGCGATTGTTTGCCGATGCGAACCAGGCTTGGAATCTCGACGCCGCACTGCGCTTTGTCGAGGCAAGTCGTGAATTCGGACTTGGCTGGATAGAGGAGCCAATCCGTGCAGACCGCCCGATCGAGGAATGGAAGAAACTGGCTGCGCGGACCGGGATCCCGATCGCGGCGGGCGAAAATATAGCTGGCGAAGAAGCGTTCGCCTCGGCAATCGCTTCCGGTGTTTTCACCTATCTTCAACCGGATGTCGCGAAATGGGGCGGCGTCACCGGCAATCTGAAAGTGGCAAGGAAAGCACGCAGTGCCGGACTGACCTATTGCCCGCATTTTCTCGGCGGCGGTATCGGCCTGCTGGCCTCTGCGCATATTCTCGCCGCAGCGGGCGGAAAAGGCCTGCTTGAAGTTGACGCAAACGCGAATCCGCTTCGGGATGCCTTTCTTGAAGAAAACAAGCTTTCAAACGGGGCCTACGGACTGGCAGCCAAATCGGGACTGGGCATTGAAGCGCTGCCTGATAGCATCGCGCCCTATCGAACCCTCTATCTTGATAGTACACAGTAAACTGACGGAAACGCCTGATCATGCTCATTTTCTACTATTCCAAAGGCAGTTCGGCCCTGGCAGCTCACATCCTGCTGGAAGAGGCTGGGGCAAACTATGAGGCGCGGCATGTAGCGCTCGCACAACAGGAACACATGGATCCAGGCTATCTTGCGGTAAATCCCAAGGGCCGCATTCCCGCACTGGAAACCAGGGACGGGTTTTTGAGCGAGAATCCCGCCATTCTGACCTATATCGCGCAAACGCATCCGGAAGCTGGCATGTTGCCGGATACGCCGTATGAAGCTGCCCGCGTTCATGCTTTCAACGCTTACCTGTCATCGACGGTCCATGTGGCATTCGCCCATTTTCAGAAAGGCGCCCGTTGGACCGACGACCAGGCTGCGATTGAAACCATGCGTGCCAAGGTCCCCGTTAATCTGGCCGAGGCAGCGAAGCTGATAGAGGACCATTACTTCAAGGGACCCTGGGTCATGGGGGATCGTTACACGATCGCGGACCCATACCTTTTCCTGTTGCACCGCTGGATGGAAAAAGCCGGAACGGAATTTGCACCTTTTGAAAAGCTTGCAGCACATGTAGCCGCAATGCGTGAAAGGTCCGCCGTGCTGCGCGCGCTGGAAGCTCACGAAATAAGCTAGGATCAGTCGGTCACGAAGACTTCCACTTGCTGGACCGCATTGTTCGCGAATCCGGAAAGATTCCATTCCGGTTCAAGCGGCTGCACATTGTCCTCGGCGTCAGTTGCCCTGCAAGCGAGTTTGTAATGCCCGGGCTCTGCCCACCACTCGAACGACCAGCCGCGCCAGGCGTACTTACCAAGTGGCTTAGCAAGTTCAGCTGTATGCCAATCGCCACCGATATGAATCTCCACCCGGTCGATGGGCGTGGCGCCTGCCCATGCACGCCCTTCGAGGCGCACGAGTCCGGATTTGAGTTGGCGCTTGCGCGTAATCCAGTCGGGCACGCCAGGCGGCACCATCAGCGATTTTACGCGGATCGCGGTCACAGGCTCACCCACCTCGTCGGAGGTCTGGCGGAACCGGTAGGTCTGCACCTGCTGAAAGCCTGTATAGCGATCTGTAAGTGCGGTGATACGATCAAGCCACTTAACGCTCGCCATACCATACCAACCCGGTACGATGATCCTCAGCGGGGCGCCGTGTTGTGGCAGAAGCGGTTGACCATTCATCTCGTAGACAAGCAGAACATCAAGGGCTTCAAGTTCATCCGGCGTGAGGCTGCGGCCGAAAAAATGAGGCACACCCTTGTCGTAACCGAAATCCGCACCCTCGAAGGAAAAATCAACGACTGCGTTGCTTGGTCCGGCTTTTTCGATCAAGGGGGCAAGCGGCGTGCCGGTCCATTCTGCTGTTCCGACGGCTTCGTAAAGCCATGGCATCGAATAGGCGCGCGGCGACATTCCGGCGCGGCCATTTCCCGCGCACTCCATCGTGACGGTGCGCGTAATGGCAGGTGCTGCCCTTATTTCGTCCATGGTCATTGCAAATGGATTGTCGAATGCTCCCTCAAATCGCAAACGGTGCGAACTGGCATCGATCAGCGGTACGTCGAAATGGGTGAGCAGGTAATGCCCGCCTACGGGAGTGATATCGAGCGAAAGCATTTCCAGCATTGCGCCCGAATTACGGTTCGCAAGCCGCACCTCCTCAGCCGAAAACACGCCATCCTGCGTTTCATGCTTCGTTTGAGGGCCCTCGAAAGGATTTCCGGTTTCTTGCATTTGGCCCTCCGCTGTTGCGCTTACCCGATCAATTCGTCATCGCGGTCGTCGGTCTCGCCGAACCGCTTCAGTGTTGGCTGCTTTGAGCCTTCGTAGACCCGGTGAAGATTCTCGGAAATCTTCGCGTTTTCCCTTTCGAACAGGCATTCGCCTTGCATATTGGAGGCCACAATAAATGGGCCCATCCTGTTGCAGCGGATCACCCACATCGCTTGCGCGAGACCGAGTTCTTCATGCCAGTGAACCGCCTCGACATTCTCGACGCCGCGACCAAGCAATGCACCGGTTCCATAGCCTACGGTAGAAAGATAGATCGCGCCATTCGGCACGAAATATTCCTTGTAGTCCTTTGATGACATGCCGCCCTTGCCGATGATCAGCTTAGCGCCTGTCTTCGCCATCCATTCAGGCAGCCATTTGGCGAAACGAAACGATGCGGTTGCGGTAACCGCACCCATGTCGAAACTGCCATCATCGCGTATGACGGCCGCCGGCGAACAATGGAAATTGGCAGCGCTTTCCGACGGCAACTCCATCGGTATATTGGCCTTGTCCTCGAGCGCGCGCTTATAGACCCCTTCCCGCGCGGTATAGAGAAGGCCGTCCATATAGACGATGTCGCCCAGCTTTAATGCCGCGAGTTCCTCTTCGGTAGGGGTCGTCGACAGGCGGATTTCGCGTGGTTTCATTTGACTGCCTCGTTGTTCAAATCAGCAAGGATAGTATCGGTATGCTCTCCCGGCAGCGGGACCGGCC
>JAHEHW010000257.1 GCA_024639745.1 Salaquimonas sp.
TGAATTTCTCCGTCCTTGAGAAGAAGCAGGGCATCTTCTCCGCTCCTGTAGAGGATGCCTTCCCGAGCCAGATAGGTCAGCGTGAGTTCCGTTTCGCGCTGATCGGAAATCAAAATTCCCGCCAAGCGTCCGTCCGGCAGCCGGTCCGCGATATGGAACGTCATGCCTTCTTCGATCGTATTGAATTCGCCTTCCTTGATCACGAGGGATACGAGGTCGGCCTTGCGCTCCTTCGAATAGGCTTTCAGCTCAGTCAGGCTCCACGCGATGACGAAATGCCCGACGAAGCCCGTAAACAGCGAGCACAGCAGGGCAAGGATGATGAACGGCTTGACGATCAGCCGATTGGACGCACCGCTGGCATTGATCACTACCAGTTCGGAATTCGCGTTTAGCGTATTGATCGTGTGGACCGTGCCGAGAAGAAGCGCAACCGGGATTACCGCCAGAAACAGCATTGGAATCACCAGCGTAGTCAGCATGAAATAAGCTTGCAGCGAATGACCTTCCGAAGTGACGATGTCAATCTTTCCCAAGGCCTGGACGATCCAGACGACGCCAGCAAGGCACAGCAATACCGCCAGCGTGGCGATACCCGCTTTCTGGAAGATATAACGTTCCAGAAGGTTCATGCCCTTCTTCTTCCCCTTTGCTGCCGGTCACGATCAACCGGCCTCGGTTGACGGTTCAGGCAACAGATCTCGACCAGGTTGGTCTTCCCCTTCGATCTCACCGATCCCGCCTGCCCCGATCTCATTCAGACACGGTCATTTTGTGCCCGGTCGGCGGCCATTTCACGGCCGAGTCCCCGGCGCCAGCCGCCAAGGTTATCAATTGGTAAATTAGTAAACCCGCAATTGGCTAAAAATGGGCGAAAAAACAGAGTTAACGAAGGTTTAACGGTTTTTTTTGGTCACTGTTGCGGCAAGACCACGCATGTGCCGGATGGTAGCCCCGGAATCTGCGTTTTGCCGCTTCAACTGGAGGCCCATTGTCGCTAGATAAGAGGCCATCAGCTTTTAATGCATAATTGTAATTCAGGAGTAATCATGCCGAAACTGCCAACCATTGTGTTCTCGAAAAGATTCCAGGCAAAACAGGGCACTCTCGCTGTCTTCATGGCAGAAAATGGGGAACTTCCGAATTCGCTTCAGGACGTCGAAGGCTATGAAAGGGTCGCTGAGGCCGTCGATATAGCGACTTTCAAAGGGGCCGCCGGCTCGCATGTTTCCGTCGTGGCGCCCGGTGGCGGCCTGGACCGGATCGTCGTGCTCGGCATCGGCAAGCCGGACGAGGCGGACGAGGAGGCTTGGCTGAAAGTTGGCGGCAAGCTCCTGATATCCGCGGAAAAATCGTCGGATGTTACGGTCGTGACGGATCTCTCGGATGGCGTATTGCTCAATGCCGGTCAATTGGCAGCCATTGCAGCTGGCGCACGGCTCAGGGCATACGACTTCGATAATTACAAGACGCGTAAAAAAGCCAATAATAACAATGATGAAGGTAATGGCGACATTTCCAAAATCACGTTCGTGACCGAAGACGAGTCGGCGGCAAAAAAAGCTTGGAAGTCGATGGACGGGATCGCTGATGGCATCATGTTCGCCCGTGATCTTGTAAACGAACCGGCAAATATTCTGGGCCCGATCGAATTTGCCGAGAGGGCTGCTGGGCTCGAGAAACTCGGCTGCAAGATCACCATCCTCGACGAAAAGAAGCTGAAATCGGAAAAGATGGGGGCGCTTTTGGGTGTTGCCCAAGGCTCGTCCCGTCCGGCCCGCGTGGCGATCATGGAGTGGCATGGCGGCAAGGAGAAGCAGAAACCTGTCGCCTTCGTCGGCAAGGGCGTGGTTTTCGATACAGGTGGTATTTCGATCAAGCCCGCTGGCGGTATGGAAGACATGAAAGGCGATATGGGCGGAGCGGCTGCCGTTTGCGGCGTTATGCATGCTCTGGCAGCGCGAAAGGCCAAGGTGAACGCCGTCGGCATCGTTGGCTTGGTCGAAAACATGCCCGATGGCAACGCGCAGCGGCCCGGCGATATTGTCACTTCCCGTTCGGGACAGACGATAGAAATCATAAACACGGATGCGGAGGGCCGTCTCGTCTTGGCGGACCTGCTCGATTATTGCGAGCAAAAGTTCAAGCCGCAATTCATGGTCAATCTGGCAACATTGACGGGTGCGGTCATTATCGCGCTTGGTAAAACCCATGCCGGGCTTTTCTCGAACGATGATGAACTTGCCAATCGCTTGTTTAAAGCGGGCGAAGACACGAAAGAGTTGCTATGGCGTCTGCCTTTGCACAAGGATTATGACAAGCTGATCGACTCGAAATTCGCCGACATGAAAAACACCGGGGGCCGCAACGCTGGCTCGATAACTGCTGCTCAGTTCCTGCAGCGGTTCGTCAAGGATACGCCATGGGCACATCTCGATGTTGCCGGTATGGCGATGGCGTCGACCAAGACGGATTATTCCAAGGGGTGGGCATCCGGGTTTGGCGTTCGCCTGTTGAACCGACTGGTGGCAAACGATTACGAGTGAACAGGTTGGGCGGTCCGTGTCTGACATCTTTTTCTACCATCTGACGGAACACACGCTTGAGCAATCCTTGCCCGGGCTTCTCGAAAAATGCCTGGACCGCGATTGGCGCGCTTGCGTTCAATTCGGATCTCGGGAGCGGTTGGAGCTCTTCGATGCGCTGCTCTGGACCTGGCGCGACGAGAGCTTTCTGCCTCACTCCGCCGTTCGCGATGGTAGGGAGACGCGACACCCCATTTTCCTGACGGGCGAAGCCGACAATCCCAACAATGCTGTCGTGCGGTTTATGGTGGATGGGGCGGAACCGCCGTCGCTCGAGCCATATACCCGTGGCATCTACATTTTCGATGGTCATGATGCGGAGGCAGTTGCCCAGGCCCGGGAACGCTGGAAGCTGGAAAAGGCAGCGGGACACGAAATCACCTATTGGCAACAGAATGCCAGGGGTGGTTGGGAGAGGAAGGCTTGACGGGTCCCTGGGAAAAAGACCCGCAGTTCGAGGGTCGCCGCCAGGCTGCTCGCGACCGCTTGCAGGAAATCGAGGCGAAAACCGGCAAGGATTCTGACGCACGCGATGCTTTCTTCAATGCTGTCTATGAGCAGGCGGAGGGCGATGCGGCCGCGGTTCCATGGGCTGATCTCGCACCAAAAGAACAGCTGATTCAATGGCTTGACGCCAATGGCGGACTCGATCTCTCAGCCCTCGATATTGCCTGCGGCCTTGGGGACAACGCGGAAGCCCTGGCTGCCGCCGGCTATAGGACAACCGCTTTCGATCTTGCTGAAGATGCGATTGCCTGGGCACGAAAGCGCTTTCCCGATAGCAAGGTGGATTACAGGCGAGCCAATTTGTTCCATCCGCCGGAAGAGTGGTTCGGGGCGTTCGACGTCGTGAATGAATGCTATACCCTGCAGGCTCTGCCGCCGGAAATGCTTGAGCAGACAGCTGCAGCGATTGCCGGTTTTGTAGCGCCCGACGGCAGGCTGTTGGTCTACACGCGAACGCGCCCGGATGGGACGTTTATCGATGGTCCGCCCTGGCCGTTGGAGGAGGGCAGTCTTCGGATGTTCGAGCGTTACGGGTTTGCAAAGGAAAGCGAAACACCGTTCACTATCGATCGGTCGGATGGCGTTATTCCGCATTCCTTTGCGGTCTGGCGAAAGTTCTGACCGCATCGTCATTTGAACCGCGGGATATTTGTTTTGCGTCTTGTTGCTCTCGTTCTGGCGCTTGCCGGACTTGCTTTTCTAACGGTTTATCCGGCCTATTTTGGCCGCGCCGCAGGCTTGCCTTATATCTCGATTAGCTCGGCGGCATCGTTTTCATGACGGTCGTGATGCTGCGCCTGGTATAATGGCAAAAGGC
>JAHEHW010000258.1 GCA_024639745.1 Salaquimonas sp.
GGACGCTGTGTTCGTTCATTAGCTTTCATCCAGCCGGCAAGATTCAACTACCGGCTACCCGATCTCATTTAGACGCCTTTTCCGCGCCCACATCCTGATTTGGCAACGCGTATTCCGGACCCTCCCAGGGGCTTTCGAAATCGAAATCGCGGAATTCCTGACGAAGGGTGACCGGTTCGTAGACCACCCTTTTGACTTCGTCGTCGTAACGCACTTCGACGTAGCCGGTAAGCGGGAAATCCTTGCGAAGCGGATGCCCCTCAAAGCCGTAATCGGTGAGAATCCGGCGCAAATCCGGGTGGCTCGAGAAAAGTATCCCGTACATGTCCCAGGCTTCACGCTCGAACCAATTTGCACCCGGATAGAGACCCGTCACGCTGGGAACCGGCTTTTCTTCATCCGTCGAGACCTTGACACGTATTCGGGCATTCACGCGCGGCGAGAGCAGATGGTAGACCACATCAAAGCGCTCTTGGCGCTGCGGATAATCGACACCGCTTATATCGATGATATTCCAGAACTGCGTCTGGCTATCGTCACGAAGGAAGCGAAGTACATCGACAATCGATTCCCGCTTTACGGTAATCGTCAGTTCGCCGTATTCGAATTTCAGGTCCAGCAGATGCTCGGAAACACCGGAACTGATCGCTCCCGCCAGTTCGGACAGCGTTTCATCGTCGATCTTTGGCATCGCCATTGTTTCGATCCTTTCCGAGATGCACTAACCGGTTACCGCTCGATCGTGCCGGTGCGGCGTATTTTCTTTTGCAACAGCATTACACCGTACAAAAGCGCTTCGGCAGTCGGAGGGCAGCCCGGGACATAAATGTCAATCGGAACGATCCGGTCGCATCCGCGAACGACAGAATAGGAGTAGTGATAGTATCCACCGCCATTGGCACAGGAGCCCATAGAAATCACGTAGCGCGGCTCCGGCATCTGGTCATATACTTTGCGCAGCGCGGGGGCCATCTTGTTGGTCAGCGTCCCAGCAACGATCATCACATCGGATTGGCGCGGGCTTGCCCGCGGAGCAAACCCAAAGCGTTCCGCATCATAGCGGGGCATCGACATTTGCATCATTTCAACCGCGCAGCATGCGAGGCCGAAGGTCATCCACATAAGGGAGCCGGTGCGCGCCCACGTAATCAATTCGTCGGTCGAGGTTACGAGAAATCCCTTATCGGCAAGTTCATTGTTCATCTCGCCGAAAAAAGCGTCGTCGTTTCCAATCGGCTTGCCGGATTTCGGATCGACGATTCCCTTCGGTTGCGGAGCGATCAAAGTGGTTGAGCCGTCACTCATTTAGATTGTCTTCCTGCCATTAGAATTGCGGGCGCCAGTCAAGGTACTGGATCGACATCCGCGTCAGTCCCATTCGAGGGCGCCTTTTTTCCACTCGTAGATAAAGCCGATGGTGAGCACACCGAGAAACAGCATCATCGACCAGAAACCAAACCATCCGAGATCGCCGAAGGAAGCCGCCCATGGAAACAGGAATGCAACCTCGAGGTCGAAGATGATAAACAGAATCGCGACCAGATAATATCGCACGTCGAATTTCATTCTCGCATCGTCAAAGGCGTTGAAGCCGCATTCGTAAGCGGACAGCTTTTCCGAATCCGGAGCCCGGTACGCTACGATAAACGGCGCTATCGCCAATGCTAGGGCGATGAATAACGATAAGCCAAAGAAGATTATAACCGGCAAATACGAAGAAAGCAGTTCCTGCATGATGTCCCGTCAAGCTTTTAACAGTACGAAGTGTGGGTAGCCCAGACCTCATCGTAACGCAAGGGACAAGCAGACATTTGAACGGGTCAATTCGACACGGAAACCGGATAATCGTGGCGCAGCAAATGATTGGTTGAAAGCGCTCAAATTCAACACGAACAAAGTCGAGATGTATGGTGGGTGCTGACGGGATCGAACCGCCGACCTACTCGGTGTAAACGAGTTGCTCTCCCAGCTGAGCTAAGCACCCTTTGCTACCGCCAGTTCCGGTCAGTCTGCACTTCTGCGGCACCGCCACCCGCCTTGCAAGCAATCGTTCTGCAAGGAAGTGGCGCGAGTGACGGGGCTCGAACCCGCGACCTCCGGCGTGACAGGCCGGCACTCTAACCAACTGAGCTACACCCGCGTGCGCCCGGACAAAAGCTTGTTCCGCCCGGAAGTGCGGTTGGATTACGGCTTTCAGTTTTCGAAGTCAAGCGCAGAAAAGGCCGATCGAAAAAAATATAAAACGCCTATCGGGAGAGCGAAATTGAGCTTTGCAGTCTCCGGCGGAGCGGCTAATGAGCTGCGATATCAAAGTGCAGGATTTTCGCCATGACGCAAACCCATAACCGTTCTAAAACCATCGTCAATTCCTGGAACGAATGGGACCCTCTCAAACACGTCATTGTTGGCCGGGCTACCGACTGCCATATTCCGCCGCCGGAACCCGCGTTGGATGCAAAAGTCCCTGAAGATTCCGATATGCGCGGCCAGTGGGGAAAGCGTCCACAGGAGACGATCGACCGTGCGAACGAACTGCTGGATAATTTTGCGGCACTGCTTGAAAAGCGGGATGTTGTCGTAGATCGCCCTAGCCCGATCGATTTCTCGCAACCTGTCATAACACCGGACTTCGAAACCGCCAGCCAGTTCGGCTGCATGCCCCCGCGTGATGTTCTGCTGACGGTCGGCAGCGAGATTTTGGAAGCGACAATGTCGTATCGCTGCCGCTGGTTCGAGTATCTCTGTTACCGTCCGCTGATGCAACGGTATTTCAACGAGGACCCTTATTTCCGACATGAATCCGCACCGAAGCCAAGGCTTACCGATGCGGATTATCGCCCGGATTATCTTTCGGAAAAGATCGGTATCGAGAAGCGCCTGGAATGGACGGCAGAGAAATTCTTTGTGACGACCGAGGAAGAACCTTTGTTCGATGCAGCGGACGTTTTGCGTTTCGGGCGCGATTTGGTGGTTCAGCACGGGTTTACGACGAATCTGAAGGGAATTGAGTGGCTGCGCCGGCATTATCCCAATCATCGGGTCCATGCGGTTAATTTTCCTGGTGACCCCTACCCTATTCATATCGACGCGACCTTCACCCCGATTCGACCGGGTCTTATCTTGAACAATCCGCAACGCCGCCTGCCGGCGGCTCAACGCGAAATGTTCGAGCAGAACGGGTGGAAAATTGTCGATGCCGCTCAGCCTGCTCACAATTCACCGCCGCCGCTTTGCTATTCGTCGGTGTGGCTATCGATGAACGTATTGGTGCTTGATCCGAAAACGGTCTGTGTTGAGGCAAGCGAAGTCTATCAAATGGAACAACTCGACAAGCTTGGACAAGAGGTGATTCCAGTGGAATTACGCGACGCTTATGCTTTTGGCGGAGGATTGCACTGCTGCACCGCCGATGTCAGGCGCGAGGGTACGCTTGAGAGCTATTTTCCGGAGCTTGATTGATGCCTGTCCGAGGCATCCTGTTGGATAAAGACGGAACCCTGCTCGATTTTCAGGGAACCTATGGCCCGGCAACGGAGAAAATCATCGCGGAGCTGTCGCACGGGGACGACCGGCTCGCCGGACAGCTCGCAATCGCCGTCGGGTTGGATCGCATCCGGTGTCGTTTCGATACAGATTCGATCGTCATCGCCGGGACGGGCCATGACATCGCCAAAGTGTTGCATCCGCTGTTGCCACACTGGGCAGAGGATGATCTTACGCGACGCATCGACGCGCTATATGCCGAGCATTCGCGGGCGACTCTGACCGCTTTTGAAGATGTCGCTGATGCCCTGCGCCGTCTGATCGATTGCGGATTTGTGCTCGGCGTTGCAACCAATGACACCGCAGCGAGCGCAAAAGCGCATCTCGAAGGCTTGGCTCTGACTGGGTATTTCGACTTTGTCGTTG
>JAHEHW010000259.1 GCA_024639745.1 Salaquimonas sp.
CCTTACGGTGGCTGAACATTTCCGCGACGAAGGCCAGGACGTCCTGTTCTTCGTCGACAACATTTTCCGTTTCACGCAGGCCGGCTCCGAAGTGTCCGCACTTCTCGGTCGTATACCTTCAGCTGTGGGTTATCAGCCGACGCTCGGTACCGATATGGGCGCCATGCAGGAGCGAATCACGACGACCACCAAGGGTTCGATCACCTCGGTGCAGGCCGTTTACGTCCCGGCGGACGACCTTACCGACCCGGCGCCTGCCTCGACCTTTGCGCACCTGGATGCGACCACCGTTCTGTCGCGCTCCATTGCTGAGAAGGGCATTTATCCGGCCGTGGATCCGCTCGACTCGACTTCTCGTATGCTCGATCCGATGATCCTGGGTGAAGAACACTACCGTTGTGCGCGCGACGTGCAAGAAGTGCTGCAGCGCTACAAGGCGCTCCAGGATATCATCGCAATCCTTGGAATGGACGAGCTTTCGGAAGAGGACAAACTGACGGTCGCTCGTGCGCGTAAGGTCGAGCGCTTCCTGTCGCAGCCATTCTTCGTCGCCGAGGTCTTTACCGGTTCGCCGGGCAAGCTGGTTCCGCTCGAAGACACGATCAAGGGTTTCCGCGATCTCGTCGATGGCAAGTACGACCATCTGCCGGAAGCTGCTTTCTACCTCGTCGGCACGATTGAAGAGGCTGTCGAGAAAGCGCAGAAAATGGCAGCCGAGGCCGCCTAAGGCGGTCAAAGCATATTGGCCGAGGACCTCGATATCGGTCAGGCTCTCAACGAGACCTGCCCATGGTCGGCAAGCCGATCAAAGCAGACTCTTTGACACTTTACCGGGGCAGGGTCGTCGGGTTTTGCAATCCCGGATGCCGGGATAAATTTGAGGCAGCGGTTGCCCGTTTCGATGCCGCGCTCGCAGGGAAAGACTAGAAATGGCTGAACCATTTGCATTCGAATTGGTTTCTCCGGAAAAGCAGCTTGTATCGGGAGAAGCCTCTGCCGTGCTCATTCCTGGAACCGAGGGTTATTTCCAGGTCCTGGCGGATCATGCACCGACCATGTCGACGATCAAGCCGGGCGTGATCGAGGTATCCATGGTCGATGGCGACACCACGAAATATGTAGTTTTCGGCGGCTTTGCCGATGTTTCACCGCGTGGCCTGACGATCCTCGCCGAGCATGCTGTCAATGTCGAAGATATCAATTCGGATGACATCAAGAAGCGCATCCAAGATGCGCAGGAAGATGTTGAAGACGCCAAGGACGATCATGCAAAAGCGAAAGCCATCGATTATCTCGATCAGCTGACGACGCTTGAACAGGCAATTCTTCCGGCGTGAGTGATACTTGATCGAACGAATAAAGAAACGGGCCGTCCAGCGGCCCGTTTTGCATTCCAGTTTATGAAAACTGCCGGCGCATTGATGGAGTTAAGAGATGAAGCTCGATGAAACGATAGCGATCGTCACGGGTGGCGCTTCCGGTCTGGGCGGCGCCACGGCTCGAAATTTTGCCGCGGGCGGCGCCAAGGTCGCTATTTTTGATCTGAACCGGGAAAAAGGTGAGGCACTTGCTGCCGAACTCGGAGAAAACGCCCGGTTTTTCGAAGTGAATGTGACTGATGAGAGCTCGGTCCAGAAAGGAATAGCGGGCACTTTGGATGCATTCGGCCAGATCACGGCGAATGTCAATTGCGCGGGTATCGCGATCGGAATCAAGACACTGGGCAAGGACGGCGCACATTCACTCGAAACCTTCAAGAAAGTCATCGATATCAATCTGGTCGGAAGCTTCAATGTGCTGAGGCTTGCTGCGGCGGAAATGGCCAAGAACGAACCAAACAACGAGGGTGAGCGAGGTGTAATCATCAACACGGCATCTGTTGCAGCCTATGAGGGGCAGAAAGGTCAAGCCGCCTATTCAGCCTCCAAGGGCGGAATCGTGGGAATGACACTGCCGATCTCACGAGACCTTGCTTACAACGGCATCCGGGTATGTTCGATCGCTCCCGGGCTGTTCTTTACGCCGCTGTTCGAAGGATTAGGTGAGGAGGTGGTCGAGTCGCTGTCGGCTCAGGTAACGTTCCCGAAGCGGCTTGGTCGGCCGGAAGAATATGGCGCGCTTGCCCGGACAATCGTCCAGAGTCCTTACATGAATGGCGAAACCGTACGTCTCGATGGAGCGATCCGCCTGCCCTGAGGTTTACCACGCATTGCCTGCCCCTTGGTCGAACAGCATCCTGCAGATGGCGGAATCGGATTTCTTCAGTCCCTCGATCACATCAAAATGGTGACGATCGGATTCTTCGACACAAGCGATTCGTGCGCCTAACCCATGCCAGATATTGGCCAGCAATGCGTTTTGGCGGACGAATTCGGTACGCTCGTTTGCGCCGACCCAGCAAGTGACACGGGCATTCGGGAGCGGTATCAGAAGCGCTGGGCTTTCACGGTCCGCCTCTTTGTGCGTCAGTCGGAGGGTCTCGTTGATCGCGAGACAGCAAAGCGGTCTTAAATCCGAGACGCAGGAAATCGGCATGGTGTGGACAATCCGTTTCTGCGCCCTTTTTGCTAAGGGTGATGCATTGCATATCATGCGGGCTACGAGGTGCCCACCTGCAGAATGGCCAACCAGATAGATGTCGCCCCTGACCTTGGCTGCAGCAACCTCGATGGCCTTCGCAATCTCCCTGGTGATGTCGCCGATTCGCACGGTCGGGCAGAGGGAATAGGACGGCATGGCAACCGCATAACCTTTAGCGAGAGGCCCGCCGGCCAGATGTGACCAGAATTCACGCCCGAACCGGTACCAGTATCCGCCATGGACGAAAACGACCAGGCCTTCCGGCGTCGCATTGGGCAGAAACAGATCAAGGCGGTTCCGCTCTCCCGAACCATAAGCGATATCCAGTTCCATGCCTCCCTCTTCGGCCCAGGCGCTTCTGAACCGGGCGGCCGCCTCCGGCCACTCCTTTATGAATTCTTCTGCGCGGGGAATATGATCCGCGTTCGCATAAGCGTCGTCCCAATCCGTGACGGCATGAAATTGCATATTCGTCCTCCAGAGGCTTCTTCGCGCTCATCCTCTCCCATTTTCATGGGGTACACAATTCCCACTACGCCGGGATTGTCTCGATTGCCCGGTTCTCCTAGGAAAGAGCTCCAAACTGACGAAATACCGGTCAAAGCTACCCGGAAGGAGATCGAAATGAGCAGCAGAATCGAAAAAAGTCTTGCGGAACTCGGCATCGAGGTCCCGATACCTCCAAAGCCAGTCGCCAGCTATGTCGGCTATGTCATCCAGGGAGACTTGGTGTTTCTCTCCGGACAGCTTCCATTGCTTGACGGGAAGCTTGTTGCTACCGGACTGCTCGGCCGCGATTTGGATTTGGAAGAAGCCGTCAAAGCCGCGCGCCAATGCGCTGTCAATCTGATCGCCCAGGTAAAATCCGCCTGCGACGGGGACCTCGACCGGGTCGTCCAATGTGTCCGCCTTGGTGGGTTCGTGGCTTCAACGCCAGATTTCACCGACCACCCGAAGGTGGTCAATGGTGCTTCGGACCTGATCGGGGAGGTATTCGGCGAAGCTGGGCAGCATGCGCGCGCTGCAGTTGGGGTTGCCGCGCTGCCGCTGAACGCTTGCGTAGAGGTCGATGGCATATTCGCTATCCGGTGACCGCGAGTGGCGATCCCGGCAGGACTCGAACCTGCTACCTCAAGATTAGGAATCTTGGTTTATTTAATATCAGGATTCCTCATAGTTTATCTATCATACTCTTTTAATTCATATTTCACGTCAATTGCCTGAATTCGTTTGCGCTGATTGTCGGTAATACGGTTGCTAATTGGTTGCTAATTGCGCAATGTTGGTCACATGGCATCTTTTCCGCGCATTCGCATTACCAAC
>JAHEHW010000260.1 GCA_024639745.1 Salaquimonas sp.
GCTTCCGTTTTCAGACAACGCTTGAGCGCGTCCCATGCAAACGGCTCGGAAACAATGTCGATTGCGTCAAGGATCAGATACCCGCCATTTGCCCGGTGCAGAGCGCCGGCCTTTATCATGGTGAAATTCGTAACCAGCGTACCCATCTCGGCTTCATGCTCGATACGTCCAATGAGATTGGGAAGACTTGGCAGCCTTTCCTCGATGATGGGCACGCCACCCTCTGCCTCGTCCGACCTCGCAATGATCGCGTTGACGCTGTAGCGAGCGAATTGCGGCTTGAGATAATGCTTGGTCGTTGACACTGGGAAAGCACCTGCCTGAGGCGCTCTTTCATCAAGCAGGAAAAGCGCGGCATTTTCAGTCAGATCGGCACGGACACGGTCCAGATAATTCTTTACGCCCGGGAGTCCCGCAAAGCCCGCCTCAACTTCGCCAAGCGATGCATCGACTGATTGCTGCGCGATTTCCGCATTTAAAGATTCGACCGCCTTCCGATGCTCTTTCTCTCGCTGCGGAATGGCTTTCAAAACCTTTTCGAGCTCGCCCTGAACTTCACTGATATTCTTGTCGATCTTGGCTTGCTCCGGCTCAGGCAAAGCACGGAACTCCTCGGGCTTCATTGGTTTGCCATCCTTCTCAGCCGCCACCATGAACCCCATCGGCGTCCTCAAAAGGATCAACCCTCGCTCTGTCGCTAAACTTACCAATGCATCAAACGCGCTTTCGTGCGCTTCAGCGAATTCCTGTTCGATTGATTTACGCTGTGCTTGATAAGCCTCCGACTCGAAATTGGCCGGAATGTCATTTGCCAGATCGTCGATCAGTTCTTCCATCGCACGCTTGAAGGGGCGCGCCTTCCCAGCGGGCAGTTCCAGCGCAATCGGCTTTTCGGGCTGATCGAAATTATTCAGATAAACCCAATCCGATGGCAGATCCTTCAGGCTTCCCTCTTCGTGCAAGATCGAGCGGACAAGCTCATGCCTGCCGGATCCCGCTTGGCCTGAAACGAAGATGTTAAAGCCTTTGCGCCGCATGCCCACGGCAAGCCGGATCGCTCCAAGTGCCCGCTGCTGGCCGGGCGGACGTAAAGCGCCGGCTGCGATCGGTTTGAAAGACGCAAACGTCACCTGCGAGAAGTCGGCCCGCAACTGTTCAATTGAGAGACGCTGTTTTGCTACGATTTGATTGCCGGCGCGGTCTCGAAACTCCATAATCCCGCTCTTTCCAGAAATGGAAAGCATCGGAGCAAACGCGCTCAATTGCATTGATGACAGTCAAAACAACAAAGTTGAGGCTCGGCTTGGAAATGAACCGCACTTCAACTCCGGAATTGATCGCCATCAAGGCAAAAATGTCTGATCAGGCTTATCAATACGGCGTTTTCAGTATCCCTGCGACAACAAGCAGACCATACAGGAGGAAGCGCAATGGCTAGAGAAATTGCTAAACCGAACGAAAGAAGCGGCCCGGCTCCAATGGATCCGTTTGCAGCAATGCGGGCGGAAATGGATCGCGTATTCGATAGCTTTCTAACAGGAAAAAGCGGAAGGATCCCAAGCCTGTTCACGAGTGACGAAGGCGTTGCGTCACTGCCAAACATCGACATTCGCGAAAACGGCACGGAAGTTGTGATCGAGGCGGAATTGCCGGGCATGAAGGACGAAGATGTCGATGTCGAATTGCGCAACGGAATGCTGACCATCCGCGGCGAAAAGAAGATCGAAGAAGAGAAGAAGGAAGATGATTATCATCTGACTGAGAGACGCTATGGGAGCTTTCAGCGCAGCTTCAGGGTTCCCGAAGGCATCGACGAAGGAAAAATTGATGCATCACTCGAGAATGGCGTCTTGCATATAGCACTGCCAAAGAAGGACGGCACATCGGCGAAACCACGAAAAATCTCGGTGGCGCCAAAATGATGCGCACCGCACAAAAGGGACGCTATCGTGGCTTTATCGGTGGTGGGGTCGAAAGATGACCGGAATCGATTTCCACGAAGCGCTCCTAGACCCGGCGACTATATTCGACACCCCCGAGGACGTACTGAGGGAGGCGTCCCGTCGAATCCGGAAAAAGCCGAGATATTGCGGCGCTGGCAATACAACATTGCTGAGGAGAATGTGGCGTTGGAGGAGGGCATGCAGGGCTCCGAAACCGGCATGATGCGCCGTGTCATGCTTGCCCTGCAGCAGGTTGTAGGCGATCTCGAAATCAGTCGGGACGGCCCCTCAAAACAACACGGCCTGAGACACTCAAAGGGAAAATAGCAAGATCTGACATGACATTGCGATTTCCTTGGAAGTCATGCCGAAGCGGATTGCCCATGGCTCTGCTTGGAGCGCCGGCGATCGCGGTCGTCCGAGCCATAAAAACGCTTTTAGGGTTTCAGGGGCGAAATCAGTTCCGCGAGATCGACATCCGCACGCTCTGTCAGGGAAACATAGTTGAATGTCATCGTCTCGCTCTCCCGGATCATTTCGCTAGGATAGGGCAGATATGCTCCTAGCTCTGAAACGGAGCGGGATATTCGTCTTCGCGCCGAAGGCCAGGATTTCAATCCTAACATCAGAAATACCCGTGAAGAGGCGATAGAGCGTCTCAATGAGCTAAGAAGCTAGATCGCACCACCGATTCACCAAATCGCTTCATCTGCCGAATTCTATTCGTATTGAATGATAACGCATTCGAAATCGTCCTGGCTCGTCACCTCGGTATGATGGCCTTTTCCGTGTTTGTCCTCCATGTGCCAAACGTCGCCTCGACCAATATTCCGCACTTCTCCGTCGCTGGCGGTGACGCTGACGGCTCCCTTCAGGCATATGAGTTTTTGCTTGACCGGCGTAGGGTGAATTGGCTCGTTCCATCCTGATCGAAGTCTTAGAAACAAGACTTGCTTGATGGTCTCGGGTTCCGAAATTTCGATATCCTTCGCCGGAGGTGCAAAAGTTCTTACCTCGACAGGAACCTCCACATCTTCCCAATGACTTTCCCCCGCAGCATCACAAAACAATCTCTGATATTTCATTCTAACCGCCTCGATTATTGTGCTGATTTACAGCAGGCTTGATGGCTTCTCGTCTAATCCGAGAAGAAACAAGCAAAAGGCAGCCTCAAGACGCTCCCTTTACACGATCCCAAAACTCGCCCCGGTCATTGGTTCGCGGAAACGGCTTGTCGGGCACAGGTTTGTCAAGAAATTCGCACAAGGGCTCCCAGCCCTGTTTCACTTGATAGATCAATAAGCGATCTTTTGGAATCACCGCTTTGACTGCGGCGCTATGAGCTTTGAAGGCCTCTGTCAGTTCCTGGACCGACATTCCTGGCGGGAATCCGGTCTTGTTGATCACCTGCTTTGCCATGTCCATCCACGCGCCCATGTGCGGCGGTGTATCCTTGGATGCAAGCAGCGTGTAAATCGTATCCGAAAAGCTCTCGGCCCAAGTCTTTGGATCTCTATCGGTCAAGATGAACTTCGCGTCAGAATAGAACTCGTTCAGCTCCTCGAAAAATCCCGCCGTCGGCCAATCGACGGCGCTGTTATATCCCTCGAATACCGTCTCCCAGCTGGGGTGCCCGGATAAGGCGTTGCTCCACATTGGAACCTGCTCCTGAATATGGAACAGGACTTCTTCCATGTGATGACACGGTCCCAATCCGAGTTCGTTTATTGCAAGTTTCAAAGAATAAGTACCAGTGCGACCTACGCCAGCACCTATAACGCTAAGGGACATGACTGTTTCCTCCCAACCGGCGACCCTGGATCGTCCACGATCAGGGCCTCAGCTGGAATACGGTGACCCGAAGCTGAGGCCAATGCAAGCACGCAATTATGCCAGCGAACTCTACGAGCCGGCACGGCGGGAAATCTATCGGATCAAATCTCTAAGCTCGTTCTTCC
>JAHEHW010000261.1 GCA_024639745.1 Salaquimonas sp.
GTCAGCACGATCTGATAGGAGACTGCAGCCTTGTCGAGTAGCATCATGACATCATCGTCGTTGCTCTTGATGCCATGACGTGAGTCGATCAGTAAGAATACGCGTTTCAACGAGGCCCTGCCGCGCAGATAGTCGAAGACCAGCCGCGTCCAGCGATCGACTTTTTCCTTCGGCGCTTTTGCATAGCCGTATCCTGGCATATCGATGATTGCGATGGGCGGCAGATCACCGGCAGCGCCGGAGTAACCGTCCGGCACAAAGAAGTTCAACTCCTGGGTTCGGCCGGGCGTATTAGACGTTCGAGCCAGACCTTTCTGGGAACACAGGGCATTGATCAGGGAAGACTTTCCGACATTGGAGCGCCCGGCGAACGCGATTTCGGGAGGCCCTTCCGGAGGAAGATGCGGCAGGCTTGGAACACCTCTGATAAACGCCCAGCGCCCGGTAAAGGTTTTCAATACCTCTTCTCGGGCCTTAAGCGTCTCGGGGCTGGTTTCCTCGCTCATCCTGTCTTCCAGAATGCCCCGCTAGTCTGATGCTGACTTGGACGACACTCGCGTGAACAAAGATTTCAAATTGTCCCAAAGCTCGATCTTCACGCCGTTCCGCTTCATGATGATGCCCTGCTGAATAATCGACAGCGTATTGTTCCATGCCCAGTAGATAACGAGGCCGGCCGGGAAGGTTGCCAGCATGAAGGTAAAGACAACCGGCATCCATTTGAAAATCATCTGCTGTGTCGGGTCCGGCGGCGCGGGGTTCATCTGCATTTGCAGGAACATGGTTATCCCCATCAGCAAAGGCCAAACGCCGATCATCAGGAACAACGGAACATCGTACGGCAAGAGCCCGAAAAGGTTGAAAAGTGAAGTCGGATCGGGGGCGGAAAGGTCTTGAATCCAGCCGAAGAAGGGCGCATGACGCATTTCGATCGTTACGTAAATGACCTTGTAGAGTGCGAAGAAAATGGGAATCTGAACCAGCATCGGCCAGCAACCCGCTGCCGGATTGATCTTCTCACGCTTGTAAAGCGCCATCATCTCCTGCTGCATTTTCAGCCGGTCGTCGCCTGCTTCTTCCTTGATCTTCTGCATTTCCGGCTGAACCTTCTTCATCTTGGCCATTGAGGCGTAGGAAAGGTTGGCCAGGGGGAACAGGATCGCCTTGATGACGACCGTGGTTGCCAGAATCGACAGCCCGAAATTCCCCAGCAGTTGGTAGAGAAAATTCATCAATTTAAAGAGTGGCTTGGTAATCCAGTAGAACCAGCCCCAATCGATCATCAGGTCGAATTTGGGGATTCCGTAACGCGCTTCATAGGAATCGATGATCTCGGTTTTCTTTGCACCGGCAAACAGCCGGTGTTCGATTGTATCCGTTCCGCCCGGCTGTACGGTTACAGGATCGACGAGAAAATCCGACTGGTATCTGGCGCGTCCTTCGGTGAAGTGAGCAAAGCGCGGTTTGAACGTGCCGCCCGGAATGAGCGCCGTTGCCCAGTACTTGTCGGTGATGCCGAGCCATCCAGCTTGTGCTGGGGCCGGACTGATTATGTTGGTATCTTCAAGGTCGCCATAATCGATTTCCTGCAGTCCCTCTTCGCCGAAATAGCCGATCAGACCTTCATGCAGGACGAAGATATTCGCGGTCGCAGGCAGACCAAAGCGGGTAATACGACCGTAGGGCGAAAGCGAGACGGCACTGCCGGAATTGTTGATGACCTCGTCCTCGACACTGAAGAGAAAGGTGTCATCAAGCGTTATCGTGCGACGGAAAACGACGCCTTGGCCGTTATCCCATTCAAGCACCAATGGTGTTTCCGGCGTTAGCGTTTCCCCGCTGACTACGGTCCAAACGGTCTGAGGTCCGGGCGTGGATCCGCTATTGCCCGAGCCGGCAAAGCCGAACTCAGCGAAATACCCATTGGTCGTCTGCGAGGGAGACAGGAGGACCACCCGGGGGCTCTTCTCGTCGATGGAAATGTGATAGTCTTTCAGCTTGAGATCATCGATGCGGGCAGCCTGCAGATTTATCGAGCCGATAATGTGAGCGTTCTCGAACGGCACGCGTTCTGAATTGGAAAGTGCGGCTTCTCGGGTTGCGGCCGCGTTGCCCGGTGTGCCCGCATCGCCTGGCGCGCTCCCTGCCGATTGGGCTGACGGAATATCGGAGGAAGGCGTCTGGTTTGCCGCAGTGCCCTGCGATTGCCCGCTGGTATCGCCGCCTGCGGCAGACGAATCGATGGTTTGTTCCTGTTGCACCTGAAGATCTGCGGCCTGCCGTTCTTTTTCGATCTTCGGATTCACATACAGCATCTGCCAAGCGATCAGCACAACAACTGATAGCACGATCGCCAAAATCGTATTCTTGTTCTGGTCATCCATCAGAATTTTCCGATTTTAATTGATGGCGTCCCTCATCTCCGGGAGCCTTATTGTCGGCCGGGATAGCTTTGATCCGCGCGCTTTTCAATGCCAATTCCTCCAGCCCCTTGCGCAAATCCGCAACCAGCTTGCCGAAGGGTTCATAAAGAGCCTTGCGCCGCGCGACAACCGCAAATCGCCCATTGAACCTGCGGCGAAAGGCCGGGTCTGCGAGCGCGGTCGCAAGCGCATGACGTAATCGTCGCTTGATTCTATTGCGTTCCACGGCCTTTCCGCATTTGCGTGTAACCGTGAACCCTCCCTTAAGCCCTTTCTCGCCGTCCGAGTTGACAACGCCTTGAAGAACGAAACTGACGGTGCGAAATCGCGGCGCAGTGCGAAGCGCGAGGAATTCCGGTCGCTTGGCCAACATGGAATAGGGTTGAAGCTCGCGCGTCATGGCATCTCTTGATGGTCATCCTTGACGATAATGAAAAAGCCCGGACATGGCCGGGCTTTTCCGAGGATATCACATAGCAATTGCCGCAAGCGTATGCGTATTGCTTAAGCGCTCAGGCGCTTGCGGCCCTTGGCGCGGCGGAGCGCGAGAACTTTACGGCCGCCTTTGGTTGCCATGCGAGCCCGAAAACCGTGGCGGCGCTTGCGAACCAGCTTACTGGGTTGAAATGTGCGTTTCATAGCCATCTACCGCCCTAGGCGGTCCTTCAATTCTATCTATTACGGTAAATTCGGACCGGAGCGCCGGGTAAAACGACATTCGCTTAACCTGATGGAATTGCCCAAGCCCAGCCTTGCGCGGCTTATAGTGAGATCGGCTTCCAAAGTCAATTCTCCGCTTCATCAAACACACGATCAAGCGATCGGGGAGTTGGATCCTGCCGTCTTTGCGGGATTGAATCCTCGTAACTTGCCGATCACCCCCGCGTGAGCGCCTTATTGCCTGGTCTCAATAGACAGTGAGAAGCTGCGTGAGGCCCTTGCTATCAAACTTGCTTGCACGCAATACCTTGACGCATGATCCATATGAACAGGCGTCAGCCATGAACGGCGAGAGCATCGTTTTGAGACAAGATGAAAATCGGAAAGCCAAAGCCCAGCAGGCCAATCTGCTATCGGCGCCATCATCGCCCCTGCGTCGCTATGCGCCGCTCGGCATTGTCCTCGCTTTGCTTGGCATCGCTTGGGTAACCGGCCTGCTTGATTATGTTTCCCTTTCAAGCCTTATCATGCATCGCGATGCCCTTCGCGAATTCGTCGAGGGCAATCTGTTAACTGGACTCGTCGGCTATGTCGTCATCTATGCTTTGCTGGTAGCGATTTCCTTCCCGGGCGCTTCTTTGCTGACGATAGCGGCGGGCTTCGTTTTTGGTGGAATTCTTGGCGGTGGCGCAACGGTGATTGGCGCAACCCTGGGTGCTGCGACAATCTTCCAGATTGCCCGGACATCACTTGGAAAAACCATGCAGGAACGAACTGGAAAGT
>JAHEHW010000262.1 GCA_024639745.1 Salaquimonas sp.
TGGGCGGAAGATACCGTGGCAAAGAGCAGGCACCCCAAGCTTAACGCTGCTTTCAAACCTCGAATTGCCATTCAAATCCTCCCGCGACGAAATATTTGAAAACCGCTCCGGCGGGAGCCTTCTGCGCTGCGCCGGCTGTTCGCATGATTACAGCCAGTTTCTATCACTCCTATGGACGTGGCAAGTTCGTGTCGCTTACAATATGCTGTCGGCGACACCCGAATTGATCCTAACCGCGCGATTTACCAACAGCACAGAATTGCATTCACGGCAGTTTCTGTTCATAACCACCGGGAGCGTTATGGAACAGGTGCGCAGACTCGCTGCGCGCGGCCGGGAGATGGAACGAGGTATGCCCGGGGATATTGGGCGGCCGTTTCAAGGGTAAGCGATCGGAAAGAGATATGCCGACATTGAACGGATCGGGGCCGGGTGCGGGTGCAATCCGGGACGTTTCAGTCGACTCGACGGGCAAGTCGACCCAGCCGCACCTTCCAAGATACAATCCTGACGGGTCGGGAGGCCCCGGTCCTAAATATCTGCGCACCGAAGCGCTGCTGGATCGTATGGGCAGTGGCCTTGCAGATCGAATGATCGTTGCTATTGCCGAAAAGCTTCTTGGTCTGGACACGCTCAATGGTATTTGCCTGAAAGCTGGGACACCTTGGCCATCAAGCAAGGTCATGATCGACCATCTATTCAGCGAACTCAATATCAATTGGCGCGTCACCAATCCCGAAGCCCTGGAGGCAATTGCCGACAAGCAGGCCGTATTTGTGGCTAACCATCCCTATGGGATGCCGGACGCGTTCGCGATGAATAATCTCTTCGAGGCGGCAAATCGGGATTTTCGTATGTTTGCCAATTCTTTCATGGCAAGCGCGGACTCAATCACCCACAAGCTGCTGTTCGTCGACCCGTTCATGAACGAAAAGAACCGGGCGATGAACCGCCGTTCAATGATGCTTGCAATGAAGCATTTGAAAGAAGGCGGTGATCTGGCGTTATTCCCTGGTCGAATCTGTTCGCATTTGAAATGGGGGCAGCGGCATGTCCAGGATGATGAGTGGACCGATCAGATCCGTACCTTCCTCGACGCCGGTAAAGCCAATCTCGTGCCGGTTCACGTATCGGGTCGGAATTCATGGATTTTCCAGGCCGCCGGCCTCATTCACCCGCGTCTGCGGACTCTTTTGATATTGCGCGAGTTCAAGCGCGGCGGGCATGAAATCGATTTTACGATTGGCGAACCCGTTCCTCACCATCATGTCGCCAAGGCTGCGCGCGTGGCGCCCGTCGGCCAACTGGCCAGGGCTTTGACCTATGCGACAAACCCGGTTCATGCTCCAGTGGACAAAGGGCAACCGGTGGCGGTGCGAGTTGCCGCTCCCCAGAAAAGCGAGGCGATGACAAAAGTTTCGACCGGCAAGCGATCTGTTGCGACGGAAAGAGTGCTGTCCGATTTTCCGGTTCGGGTGGAGCAGGGTGATTTCGAGGTCCGCGATGTATCCCATGGGCTGCCCCTCGAGTTGGAAGCCGAAGTCGCTCAGGTGCGCGATGACGCTTATGGCGGTGAAGGTGACATAAAATCGGCCGCGGATATGATCGACGGATACGATCGCCTTTATTCGCATCTTGTATTGTGGGATCGCAACAAGAAAGAAATTGCCGGCAGCTATCGCTACATCATTCCTGCTCGGGTCGAGGGCGGATTGGAGCCGTCTGATCTTGTAACGGGGTCGGTCTTCGAACTGCGCCAGCCCTTCATCGACCTCTTGCCGCAGGCGCTTGAGGTCGGTCGCGCCGCAATCAGCAATCAATATCAGCGCAGTTACGCGCCGCTGATGATGATGTGGCGTGGAATCACCGATATCATGTATCGGGATTCTTCGATCAGATACGTGATCGGGCCGGTTACGATTTCCCAGTCATTCTCTGCGCTTTCGCGACATGTGCTCAAACGGTTCCTCGAGCGTAAATGCATGAATCGTGCATTGTACGATGCGGCACGGCCTTATCACGAATTCAATGCGGCAGTCGCGCCGGAGGTCGATATCGACGAGCTTGTCGAAAATGCAGATAGCCTGACCGATATCACTTGCATTATCGAAGCCCTAGAGGGAGGCAGGCGCAAGCTGCCGGTTCTTTATCGCCAATACTCGAATATGGGCCTGAAATACGTCGCTACCGGTGAGTGGCCCGAACTTGGTAATGCCATGGCATCACTCGCAGTGCTCGATATGTCGGAAGCAAAGCGGGACTTCTTCGCCCGGTATCTGGGCAAGGATAAGGTTGCCGGGTTCCTTGCCGAACGCGGTATGGTGTCATCGGCTTGATATTACGTTACAAGCTTGTGTTGCAGGCCGGCGTTCAGCCGTGGATCATGCGTACGCATCCATACGCCGCGACTGACACGATTCCGGTAAGGACGGTTCCCCAAGCCCAATCGACGATTGATACGATTGCCGGCCAGTTTTTCAGCGTCGCAAGATTGGTAATATCATAGGTTCCGTAAGCAGCCATGCCGAGCAGAGCGCCGTAAAGGAGAGCGATGGTCCAGTCATTCGCGCGGAGCGCGGGCAGCACTGCAAGTACGACAACCGCGATAGCGTACATCAGGTAAAAGCCGGCAGCGATCCCCAATTTGGGCTGTGCTAGCATTAAATCGCCTAGGTGATTGCGGTAGAACGTCTTCGCAACGAAGGCTAGCCAGACATAGTCGATCGCCAGGAATACGACGATGGTGGCGATATAGGCAGTAATGGAAACAGGCATTGCAGCGTTCTCGCGGATCGGTTGAATTCCATGCAGAACCTAGGGTCCGAAGCGTCGTTCGCAACCCCAGGCTATTGCTCTACACGCGCAAACGCGTTTCTGCCGGGTGATATCAGGCGCGTTCCCGCATCAGAGCACTCTTATCATGATATGCTTCCAGTTTTGCCAGCAGCACGTGGGGTGATACTGGCTTGGAAAGATAATCGCTCATTCCGGCACCAAGGCAGCTTTCCTGATCGCGCTTGATGGCATTCGCCGTGACCCTGATGATTGGTGTCTTTGAGATCGGACCATCCAAAGCGCGAACGACGCCGGTAGCCTCCAAGCCGTTCATTTCCTGCATCGAAACATCCATAATCACGACTTTTGGATTGTTCTGCTTGATCGATTCAACGCCTTAGTGGCCGTTATTCGCGATCATGAAGGAATAGTTGCCACTTTCGAGAATTTGCGTGAAAACGATCTAATTAACCTGATTGTCCTCGCAAACAAACACATCCGGGCGGTCATCCGTTTCGATTTCCTTGGATTGGGCGAAAGGGAACAAACAGGACTGGTTGCTCATCGTGTGGCTGCTCAGACGCTTGACCACTGTCATCACCAGAAAGGACGGCGCTCACCTCGCCGAGTACCTCAGCGAGCGTTGCGTCAGTACTGACGCACTTGGTCATGCCGGCAGGCAGCGAAGTTGCTTCCAGGTTGGGATGGAGGCCGATGAAGGATATCGGACCGTTTCCGGCTTCGCCAAGCATCTCGATGATAAAAGCAGCGACCGCGAATTCATTACTACGCAATCGATCGGCACATGCTGCTGGGAAGCAGCCCGCTTGATAGCCATGCCCTGTTGCCCGCTCTCTGCGCTTGCAGCATCGAAACCGCGGTTTGTAGCCTCGTTCAGGATAGCCGCGCGCCTGCTTTCGTTGCCAAGGACAATAAGTGCCGTCGATCCATGGGTGACCATTTGATCTTCCTTCCGGTCTTGTTGCGAGCCATTAATCGAAAGTGCCGTCTTTATTCGATTGGCCCGTACAATTCTTTTGGGAGTTCGGATGCGTCAGCTGGTGCGCATTGATGTGTCATGACCT
>JAHEHW010000263.1 GCA_024639745.1 Salaquimonas sp.
CGGATCGCATTGTCGATTTCTTCCGTCGTTGCCACGCCATCTTTGATCAGCCACAACGCCTCGCGCCACACCGCTTCGAGAAAACGGTCGGCAATATGGGCATCGATTTCACGGCGAACGATCAACGGGGCCATCCCAACCGATTCAAGCATCGTCGATGCTTTGGCCGTGATGCCGGATGCTCCGACGAGTTCGACAAGTGGCAACAGATAAACCGGATTGAAAGGATGGGCCACGATGATCTGATCCGACCTCGCGGCACCTTGCTGCAATTCGGTCGGTTTAAATCCGGAGGTCGAAGATCCGATGACCGCCTCTGGATTACAAGTTGCCTGGATCTCGGCTAATACCTTGTGTTTCAGATCGAGCCTTTCCGGAACGCTCTCCTGTATCCACTGAGCGGCCGCAACGCTTTCGGCTATCGAACTGCAATATTCGAGCCGGCCTTCCCTGGGCAAACGCCAGTCGGATAGTGCCGGGAAGGATCGGCGAGCATTTGCCATGACCTCGCCTATTTTTCGTTCGGCCTCCGGGTCCGGGTCGAAGATAGCCACATCCCAGCCGTTGAGCGCGAATCGCGCCGCCCAACCGCCTCCGATAACGCCACCACCGATGATTGCCGCTTTGCGCGTCATGTCATTTGCTTACCTTTTCCAAGCAGTCGGATAACGAGTGCAACCAGTGGCGAAGCGCTGGTCAATATCGCAAAAGCGTATCCGAAATATTCGTCGCCAGTTTTTGACTGCCCGAGGGCCCAATGCCAAAACAATACTGCAAAAATCACCGGAACTGCCCACATCACCCAACCCATCCATGGCGGTCGGCTGACAATAATGAGACCGAAAGCAAGAACTCCCGGAAGAATGATCGCAATGAAAACGCCAAAAGATCCCATGCCGCCTAGCCCTCGCCTTGCCGCAAGGGAGACCATTTTAGAGGAAGCGGTGCAGTCGCTTTGGCGCCATTATTCTCAGTGCGTTGTCCTTGAGCCAGAAATGACGCCAAAGATGAAACAGCGCATGGAACCCGATCAGCAATACCACCCCGTAGAACTCCACGATATGCAGATAGCCGATCAGATCGTTGGCCGCCTTCATATCCATCGGCGGGGCGATTGGCAGAAAACCGCCCGCCTTCAAGACACGATTCGCGGTGAGGCCTAAGAGAAAGCCGCCGAGCGCGATGAAGAACAAACCCCATATGATCAATCGGTGCATCCACCAATGGGCCTGCTGGGCCCACCCAGGAAGTTTTGGAGTACGCTTGGTGGCAGTGCCTCGCCACAGAAAATCGCCTGTCCATATCAGGCAAAGCAGAACGAATAGCAGCGCCAGATTGGAATGTAGCGGAAATCCCCAGGGACCGAGCGCATGCGCTTCCGGTGGACCAATCAGCGCAAACCAGATTAGCAGCGGCAACATGGTCCAATGGACGATTTTCAGCAGTTTTCGCCTTGTTAGATTGCTCATCATGATCGGGGTATATTGGTAAGCTGTCTCGAAATGAAGAGTCAGCGCGCTTATAAGTTTCGCCGACTGCGCAAACATGCAATTGGTGCGGCTTTTCTTGGCAGCACGAACTCATGACACGGGCGCTCGTTTTTCGAGATTAAGACGAGAACGCACCTCTTCTGGTCCGATAACGGAGGCGCCCATGTTTTCTATGATCGTCACCGCCTTTTCGACCAGTTGAGCATTGGTTGCGAACACGCCCTTTTCGAGCATCAGGTTGTCCTCAAGGCCAATGCGAACGTTACCTCCGGCAAGCACGGCCGCGGCCACAAAAGGCATCTGGTTGCGGCCGAGGGAAAAAGCGGACCATGTCCAGTTATCCGGAACATTATTGACCATCGCCATGAAAGTATTGAGATCGTCCGGCGCACCCCATGGAACACCCATACAAAGCTGTACGAGCGCATCATCCTTGAGAACGCCCTCACGAACCAGTTCTTTAGCAAACCACAAATGCCCGGTATCGAATGCCTCTATCTCCGGCTTGACGCCGAGTTCGGTGATCATCCCACCCATAGCCCGCAGCATTCCAGGCGTATTGGTCATTACGTAATCCGCCTCGGCGAAATTCATCGTTCCGCAATCGAGCGTGCAGATTTCCGGCAGGCATTTGCGCACATGCTCCAACCGCTCGGAAGCACCGATCATGTCGGTTCCCGGCGCGACCGGTAAAGGCTGAACCGTTCCTCCGAGCACCAGGTCTCCGCCCATCCCGGCCGTCAGATTGAGTATGACATCCACTTCCGCATCGCGAATGCGATCGGTGACTTCCCGGTAGTACTGTACGTTTCTGCTGGGAACGCCGGTTTCCGGATCGCGGACGTGACAATGCACAATCGCAGCGCCAGCCTTGGCTGCGGCGATAGCGCTTTCGGCAATTTCCTTGGGCGATCTCGGCACATGCGGGCTACGGTCCTGGGTCGACCCGGAACCGGTCACCGCGCATGTCACGAAAACCTTTCGATTCATCTCGAGCGGCATGGCTTTCCCTCCTGCAGAGCAGTCGAAAAGAAGCCGTAACAACTGTCAATCGCTTTCCGCCTCACTCTACCATTTTTCCGCCAATTTCGCTTTGCTGCCATAATTCGAGGGAAAAATACCCGCCAGCCTAATGATCATGACAATCCGCGATAGATCAGCATCATGGCGGCGACTGCTGCCGTCAGAAGCAGGAAGGTTCTGAAGCCTCGGTCGAAATAGGGTTTCAAACGCGGGCCGACCATGAAACCGGCCACCATTGCCGGAATCAGGATGAGCGCCAGCAGAAAATCATCGAGCGAACCATGGCCGCTGATGAATAGGATCGCGAGAGTGAAAAAAGCCCCGAGTGCAAAATAGACCTGAAGGGTCGGACGCGCTTCGCTGGAACGTTGGCTCTGATAAACGACCGCCATGGGCGGTCCGCCGACACTTGTAATAGCGGCGCTGAAACCGGAAACCGTTCCTGCAAACCCAACGCTTGCGAGCGTGAATGGAATTTTCACACCACTGATCGATATGAGCACCGCAAAGGCGATGATCAATCCGAAGATGAGCATAAAGGTCTTTTCGCCAGGAATGATCGACAAGACACCCGCACCAACAATACTGCCAATGATACGCCCCGAAACAGCATAGCGTATCTGGTCCCATTTCACCCCGCGACGCTCCGCCCAAAACGCGCTCGATGCCGTGGCAAAGGTTAGAAGGAGAACTGGCACGGGAACAAAACGAATATTAATCAGCGCAAGGAGCGGACCTGCCACGATGCCAAACGCGATTCCAGCGCCAACTTGAACACTAGTCGCAGCCAGTATCACCAGCAACGCCAAAGCGATTTCCCACCAATTCAAAAAATCGCCAAGTTCCGCGATGCGTTCGAAGATCATGTCACAATCCGTTCGCTAGAAAGGCTTCCGCAGCCATGAAAGACCGGCCAACCCAGAGCGGTGACAGGGACAACAGCACAGGAGGCCAAAACACCGCCATTGCCATGAATCGTCAAGCCCGCAATGCCGGCGTAATCAATGAGCGATATCTTCTTGACTTTCAAACGGCTGACGGACGGGGAATGCGGTTCTCGAAATAGCGCATTATCAAGACGATAATCGCGGTCAACACCACATAAATTCCGGCGACCACGAGGAGCGGCTCGTAAACACGATAGGTCTCCTGGCGGATAATCGTGCCAACACCAAACACCTCGTAAACCGTAATGGTTGCGGCTAGCGGCGTCGCTTTCAGTGTTAATACCATTTCACCGGCTAGTGTCGGGAAAACATTCTGCAAAGCCCGCGGCAGCCAGATGCGGTGCAGCATCGTGAATCTGCCCATGCCCATGGCACGAGCGGCTTCAAGTTC
>JAHEHW010000264.1 GCA_024639745.1 Salaquimonas sp.
GGGGAGGCTGGCGAAACCTCTCTGCTGGAGGCGGAATATGCCGCCTGGCAGGGCGCGCCGTATTGCCTTGCAACGGCTTCCGGCGGGCAGGCGATGCAGATAGCGCTGCGTGCCGCCGGGGTCAGACCGGGTGAGCCTGTATTGACGAACGCATTTACGCTGGCACCGGTGCCCGGCGCCGTGGCGGCGGTCGGCGCCAGTCCCGTCCTGGTTGAAATCGACGAGAACCTTCGCATCGATATGACGGACCTTGCCCAGAAAGCTGAGACAAGCAGTGCATCTACCCTTCTCCTGTCGCATATGCGCGGGCATGTGTGCGACATGGATCGCTTGATGGAAATTGCTAATCGCCACAAGCTGAAAGTGATCGAGGATTGTGCCCATACGATGGGTGCTGCTTGGTCTGGCAGGCGGTCCGGCAATTTTGGCATCGCCGGTTGTTTTTCTACGCAGACTTATAAACACATGAATTCCGGTGAAGGAGGATTTCTCGTAACCGCCGATCCCGACCTTATCGCTCGGGCCATCATTCTTTCGGGAAGTTACATGCTTTATGCGCGACATGGAGCCGGGCCGGCGGCGGAACATTTCGAAGCAGCGAAATACGAGATGCCGAATATGTCGGCTCGAATGGATGCTTTGCGGGCGGCCATTCTAAGACCGCAGCTACAGACTCTAGATGCAAACATCCGGCGATGGAATGACCGTTATGATGCAGTTGCATCAATGCTTTCGAAATCAAACCGCATCGTCCTACCGATTCGCCCTGAACAAGAATCGATGGCATCTTCTTCAATCCAGTTCCGTGTGCCGGATTTCTCGAGTGATAGCAGCCATGCTTTCATTGCTGCGGCTCAATCGAGAGGGGTCGAGTTAAAATGGTTTGGAAGATCCGAGCCCCACGGATTCACGTCCAGGCATGACTCTTGGCGATATATGCCGTCGCAGCGATTGCCCCAAACGGATCGCATCCTTTCAACCCTGTTCGACATGCGCCTGCCTTTGACTTTCACGCTGGAAGACTGCGAGACCATCGGAAAAATCATCGTTGAGACTGTCGAGGGATAGGGGCGGTCGGCGGTGTTTTAATCGTCAGGCGGTTACAGATCAATCGCGGCTCCAATCCATGGCGGAAATTGCCTCTCTTGCCATGCTGCGTTCCTCATCGGCCTTGACTATCCAGATGGGCAGGTCGGACCCTGGGGCATCGATGCGCTCGGCAGCGGTCTGGTTCTCTTCGAAATCCAGTCGCGCCCCGACAAAACCAAGTCCGTCGATAATACTTTTCCGGACGCATGCGTCGTTCTCACCGATACCGCCGGTAAAGGCAATCGCATCGCATCCTGTCATCGCTGCGATCATGGAGCCCGCATGCCGGATTGCCCAGTAACAGAAATGTTCGATTGCGAAGTTCGCCTCGTCGGTGCCGGCTATGGAAAGCGAGCGCATGTCTGAAAGCCTGCCAAGACCCAGTAATCCGCTCTCCTGATTGAGAATGGTTTTGCATCTTTCGATCCCAACTCTCTCGGAAAGTTCGATGACAACAGTCGCATCAATGCTGCCGCAGCGGGTGCCCATGGTCAGGCCATCAAGCGGTGAATAGCCCATTGTTGTCGCAACGGAGCATCCTTCTTTGATTGCGCAGAGACTGGCCCCGTTACCGAGATGCATGGCCAGGAGCCGATTTGGCAATGGTCCTTCGACATTCTGGCGAATGTGCTTTACCAGCCCGCTGTAGGAAATGCCGTGAAAGCCGTAGCGGCGGAAGCCTTGCGTTTCCCGGGTCGAAGGAAGCGCAAAGCGTTGCGCGACTTCCGGGTTCGTTTGGTGGAACGCCGTGTCGAAACAGGCAAATTGAGGCAGTTCACGGTTAAGCTGGGTGACGGCGCGAATGCCGGAAAGATTATGCGGATTGTGGAGTGGCGCCAAGGCGCCGCATCGCTCGATCTCTTTTTCGATAACCGGGGTGATCCTGACGGTTTTCGACAGGTTTGGCCCCCCGTGCACCACCCGATGAACCACGGCTGTCAGTGCCGCGATATCGGGTCCGATGCGTTCGATCTCTTCGAAAATGCCGGCGAGGGCGGCGCGATGGTCCGAAAAGGGTTTTTCAATCGTCTTGTCGGCTATCGTCAAGCTTGCGTTGCCGCCTATCTCGGCAACGTTCCCATGGGTGCTGCAATCGAGGTTTTCGCCGGTAAAGATAGCGAATTTGATGGAGGACGAGCCGCAATTGATAACCAGAATCTGTTGATCGGAGGTCCTGGTCGCGCGTTTAAGCATGGCTCACCCGTTCCGGCTACGCACTCATTTCACTGCGCCGCGGCTCCGCCATCGCACGAAGTGCGGGCATAAACATCATGCCCGCCCCTTCCACGGCACGAGCCATCTTTCGGCCATCCGCATGAGAATGTCGATTCCGTAACCGATAATACCGATCAGAACGATACCCATGATGACGATATCAGTAAGCTGGAACTTCGAGGCGGCGATGATCATCATGCCCGCACCCTTTTGAGCAGCGACAAGCTCTGCCGCAACAACCGTTCCCCAGCAAACGCCCATGGCTACACGCGCGCCGGTGAATATTTCCGGGAGTGAGTTGGGGATGATGACGTGGCGCATGATCTGCCATTTGGAAGCGCCGAGCGAATAGGCGGCGTGGATCTTCGAAATGTTCACACCGGAAACCCCCGCCCGGGCGGCAATTGTCATGATCCAAAGCGCCGCAAGAAACAGCAGAATGATCTTGCCAGTTTCCCAAATGCCGAACCAGATAATGACAAGTGGAATCAGGGCTAGAGGTGGAACCGGCCGCATGAATTCTACGATCGGATCGAACCAGCCACGAAACCATCCGGAAAGTCCCATTGCATAGCCCAGCGGAATGCCCACAAGCGAACCTGCAATAAAACCGACGATGACCCGGATCAACGACCAACCCACATGCTCAACAAGGGTAAAATTCTGATAGCCATCCCGGGCAATTTCGAAAAACCGTTCAACCACGGCCTCGGGCGGAGGCAGCCATATTGGCTCCATCTGCATGCCCTTATAAGGCGTAAAATTCAAAGAGCCTTTTTCTGTAATGGAAACGGTTCCATTGTCTACCTTGACCTCATTCGCTGGTGAGATCGGTTGGCCATTTACCAATAATATCGTAAATCCATCTTCTTCGCTTCCCTCGTCATTGCGGTCCGCCCTGATGAGGGTGCTTCGCCACTCGGCTACCGTGTCGACATCGTTCTTGGCAAAGCCGCTACCTGGCTCAATTTCGGGGTCGCTGACATCGGCGCCCAATTCATGAACCAGCACACGGACAACCGCATCGTCTTGCTCACCAGCTGCATTCTGAGCAGTGTAAGTGAACTCGGTCGTGCCGCTGAACGGGCCGGGAACGTGGATCGGAAACAACTTCGACCCGGTAAAGGCCGCCCAGATGACAAATATCACCACTACCGAAATGATCGAAGCTGCTCGGTCGGGGCTGACGGCACTCTCATCGCCGAAAGTTACAGTTTTAAGACTTGTGAAATCATGTCGCTCCACAAGCCGTTTCCGAATCAATGCGACGATCAGAAAGGCGCCAACAAAAAAAGCGATATAGGCGAGAAGGACACTCATGCCGCATTTTCCTCAGTACGGCCCATAATCTCCTCTTCCATCTCCCAGATCATGCCGAGAATCTCTTCACGCTTTTCGGAAAAGCCATCAGATTTCTTGACTTCTCGCAGATCAGCGTTTACGCCGCGATCGGCAAAGGGTAATTGATATTGCTTGTGAATCCGGCCCGGTCGTGGTGCCATAACGATCAGCCGTTCGCCTAGCAATAAGGCTTCCTC
>JAHEHW010000265.1 GCA_024639745.1 Salaquimonas sp.
AAGGTGCAGGGCGAAGTTCAATTTCCAAACAAAGATCTCGACGATTTCGTGCTTTTGCGGTCCGACGGTTCTCCGACCTACATGCTCGCTGTGGTCGTTGATGATCACGATATGGGCGTCACGCATATCATACGCGGTGATGATCATCTGACCAACTCGGCGCGTCAAACGCTGATTTACCATGCGCTCGGTTGGGATGTGCCGATTATGGCTCATATTCCGCTAATTCATGGTCCGGATGGTGCCAAACTATCAAAACGGCATGGGGCGCTAGGCGCCGAAGCCTACCGCGCCATGGGCTACCTGCCCGAAGCGCTCAGAAACTACCTCGTACGGCTCGGCTGGGCGCACGGGGACGATGAAATAATTTCAACCGAGCAGATGGTCGAATGGTTCGGATTTGACGGCATGAACAAGGCAGCGGCGCGTTTCGACATTGCTAAGCTCGAGGCGCTCAACGGGCATTATATCCGCCACGCCGATGATCGATATCTCGTAGAGCGCATCAAGGCGCTTATGCCTTTGATTGATCTGGAAACACCGATGCGCGGGCTTCTTGATGAAGCAGGCAAGGCAAAGCTGGAAGCGGCGATGCCCGGTCTGAAGGAACGTGCCAGGACGCTGGTTCAGCTGATCGACAGCGCGTATTACCTGTTTGCGGAGGTCCCTTTGGCTTTCGAGGAAAAGGCCAAGAAGATACTGGCCGATGGCGGTTCGGATGTCGTTTCCCAAATTCTACCGGACTTCGCCGCCGCTGCCGAATGGAGCGCCGAGAGTACCGAAGGCATTACGAGGGCATTTGCCGAAAGAGCTGACCTGAAACTTGGAAAAATCGCACAACCGCTGAGGGCCGCGCTTACCGGCAGGACAGTTTCTCCGGGGGTTTTCGACGTTATGGCGGTGCTCGGCAAAGAGGAATGCCTGAAGCGACTAGAAGCCGCCAAAGCGGGCTGAGGTCAAGGATATCCCAATTTTCCTCAGTAGAGAATTTGACCTTGGTCAGACTTGAGTGTGTCCGTGAAATGGGATACTAAAGCACGAAATAAAGATTTTGCCGCATTGCGGCATTGTCATTCCAGACCGGCTGAGCCAATTTCTCTTCAGGAGCGATCGCTCGTGCCCGCGGCACTTTTTCCGCCGGGACTCCAACACTAGTATGCAACGAGGTGAACCATGACCGACAAGACAGCCAAACTGACCCTCGAAGGCCAAAGCTGGGAATTGCCGGTCCGATCGGGGAGTCTGGGACCGGATGTCATCGACATTTCTACGCTCTACAAGAATTCCGATCGCTTCACTTTCGATCCCGGCTTTACTTCAACAGCTTCTTGCGAGAGCGATATTACCTTTATCGACGGAGATAATGGCATTCTGTTGCATCGCGGATATCCGATCGAGCAACTTGCCGAACATGGCGACTTTCTCGAAACCTGTTATCTGCTTCTCTATGGCGAGTTGCCGAATAAGGAGCAGAACGAGGATTTTCATCAGCGCGTGACCTATCACACCATGGTCCACGAGCAGATGAACCGGTTTTTTACCGGTTTCCGTCGTGACGCTCACCCGATGGCGATCATGTGCGGTGTCGTCGGCGCCCTTTCGGCTTTCTATCATGACTCGACCGATATCTCGGATCCGCATCAGCGCATGGTGGCATCGCTTCGGATGATTGCGAAAATGCCGACCATTGCGGCAATGGCCTACAAGTATCACATCGGTCAACCGTTCGTTTATCCGAAAAACGATCTGGATTACGCTTCGAATTTCCTGCGCATGTGTTTCTCGGTGCCTTGTGAAGAGTACAAGGTCAATCCGGTGATGGCGCGGGCTATGGACCGCATTTTCATCCTGCACGCCGATCATGAGCAGAATGCTTCTACTTCCACGGTCCGCCTGGCCGGCTCTTCGGGCGCCAATCCGTTTGCCTGTATCGCCGCCGGCATCGCCTGTCTTTGGGGTCCGGCCCATGGTGGCGCCAACGAAGCAGCGTTGAACATGCTGCGGGAAATCGGCTCGGTGGACCGCATCCCGGAATTTATCGCGCGCGCTAAGGATAAGAACGACCCGTTTCGCCTGATGGGTTTTGGCCACCGAGTTTACAAGAACTACGATCCGCGCGCGAAAATCATGCAGAAAACAACGCATGAGGTCCTCGGCGAACTTGGGGTCAATGACGATCCGCTTCTTGAAGTCGCCATGGAGCTGGAGAAAATAGCTCTTACGGATGAGTATTTCGTAGAGAAGAAGCTCTATCCGAATATTGATTTCTACTCCGGTATCACGCTCAACGCGCTGGGCTTCCCGACCAATATGTTCACGGTTCTGTTCGCTCTTGCGCGGACTGTTGGCTGGATTGCTCAATGGAAAGAGATGATCGAGGATCCGAAACAGAAAATCGGGCGTCCACGGCAGCTATATACCGGTTACGCAAAGCGCGATTATGTGTCGATTGAAGATCGAAAATAATTACGATTTAACAAAAGGTAACGAAAGATCTTCAGGTCTTTTCTGAAGCTCTTTTTGTTTCTGCAAGTCGCAAAATAATTTCAGCCGAGCGCCTGCCGGGAGATACATCGACGCGGATTTTATCATGCAAAGTCTCAAAACCTGCGAGTTGTGTTTCGCGCGCTGGTCCTTTCTCGATCAGATCCTCGATCAGCCTGGCGATATAACCCGGATGGGCGAATTCGTTGAAACGCTCCGGCACGATCACCTTATCGGCAATCAGGTTCGGTAAGGCTCCGGTCCAAGCCTTTATGAGAAATCGGCCTATGGCGTTCAACGCCGGATCGGGTTTATAGATCGATACCATCGGCACGCCATACATTGCCAGTTCAAGAAGGGCCGTGCCGGATGCTGCAATTGCCGCTTCAGCTTGCTTCATCGCATCGACCTTGGCAGCCTCGCCAATAAGAATCTGCGGCCGATGCTTCCATTGTGCGGTAGTTTCCCGGATCTTCGCTTCCAGATGGGAGACTGCCGGCAATTGATACCTGCCGCCTGCTCCCCGGTCTTCGAGTATTTCGACGGTTTTTTCGAGGATCGGCATCAGGCGGGAAATCTCGCTTCGCCTCGAACCCGGAAGCAGCATGATGGTGGGCGGAGACTTGACCGCGCGCTTTTTCGTCAGATCAACCGTTCCGGCAAGCCGTGAGAGCGGATGGCCGACATAGATGGTCTCCGGTCCTCCCAATTCGCGCATGACTTCCGCCTCAAACGGCAGGATCGCAAGTACCTGGTCGATATAACTTCGCATGGCAGGTGCCCTGCTTGGGCGCCATGACCAGACAGATGGACAGACATATTTCACGACTTTCTGAGCCGGGTTTTTAGCCTTTACGCGTTTTGCGACCAGTTTGGCGAATTCCGGTGAATCGATGAGCAGCAGGACATCGGGCTTTTTATCGAGAATATCGGCTGCGACTTCGCGAGCGCGCTTCAGGATAGCGGGCATTCGCGTTACCACGCCCGATATGCCCATAATCGCGATTTCAGAAGGGTCAAACAGTGGCTCGAGGCCATGGTCTACCATTTTCGGTCCACCCAACCCCAAGGTTTGGATTGCCACGTCCATATCGCGGAAATTCTCGATCAGATCGGCTCCCAGGGCGTCCCCCGAGACTTCACCGACAACGAAGTAAACCGATAGCGCCTCTTTCATGCCGGGTTTATCCCCGCGTGCTTTGTTCCATAAATCAGAATACCAGCTTCCCGAGCGTCTTTCAGGGTTCTCTCTTTCTCCAGAATGAATGTTCTTCCGGCCTCGACAACGATCGCTTTGATACCCGCGCTGATGCAACCCTCGACGGTATCCGGCCCGATCGCTGGGA
>JAHEHW010000013.1 GCA_024639745.1 Salaquimonas sp.
GAATCCGGCAGACCGATAATATATCCGATCTCGAGAATATGGTGGCCGAGGCGGCAAAAGAGGGCGCCAATTATATTCAGACACCAGAGATGACCGGAATCCTTGAGCGGGATCCCGCTGTATTGCAGGCTGCTTTACGCCCACAGGAAGATGATCCTGTATTTGCGGCTTGCGCCGAACTGGCGCGATGCCATGGCGTTTGGTTGCATCTTGGATCAACGGCTGTCGGCCTTCAAACTGAACGCGCGGCGAATCGCGGAGCTTTGTTCGCAACCGATGGTCGGCTTGTAGCCATCTATGACAAGATACATATGTTCGACGTCTCGGTAGACGAAGATAATCGCTGGCAGGAATCCAAGCGTTACAAGCCGGGAGACCGTGCCGTGGTTGCCGATATGGGTGGCTTTGGCCTTGGAATGAGCATTTGCTACGATCTCCGTTTTCCGCAGCTTTATCGGAAAATGGCGAAGTCTGGAGCCGCGATTCTTTCGTGTCCTGCGGCCTTCACCGTTCCAACTGGCAAAGCCCACTGGGAGATCCTCCTCCGCGCCCGGGCAATAGAGAATGGCGCTTTCATGGTTGCGGCGGCGCAAGGCGGGACGCATGAGGATGGTCGCAAAACCTGGGGGCGGTCGATCGTCGTTGGGCCATGGGGCGAAATCGTCGCCTCGCTAGACCACGACGAACCGGGTGTACTATGCTGCGATATCGATCTCGATGAGGTCGATAAGGCGCGGGCCGCGATCCCGAACCTTGCGAATGAGCGCAAATTCGCCATATCAAAAGCCGACTAATTCCATTCGTCTCAAGATCGGTCGTGGACTGGTATAAGTGTATGATTAAGTTTTCGCTTCGTTGTAGTAAAGCGCATGAGTTTGAAGGCTGGTTTTCCTCAAGCTCGGAATTCGATCGGCTTGCATCCGACGGATTACTGGATTGTCCCGCTTGTGGTGATACCGCAATCGAAAAACGCTTGATGGCGCCTGCGGTTCGCAAGTCCAGCAGGGGAAGTGAACCCGCGCGGGTGCCGGAGGCTGCGATGGACACTGGCGCTGGCGGCGTGTCGAACCACAAAATCGGCTTGGTTGCCGCGGGCGGATTGCCGCCACAAGTCGAAGCGGAATTCAAGGAGCAACTGCGGAAGTTTCGTGAAGCGGTCGTATCCAATGCCGAGAATGTTGGCGAGAAATTTCCCGAGGAAGCACGGAAGATCCACTACGGGGAAGCCGAGCACCGTGGCATTTACGGACAGGCTACGCCAAAAGAGGCACAGGAACTGGCCGAAGAGGGGGTGGATATCATCCCCATACCAACGCTTCCGGAAGAGCAGAACTGATCGCGGGCGTTGATCGGATACCGCTGCGCTGCGACCTAATCCGTTTCGGATCTCGCCTTTTCCCGAAAATGCCTACGGATTACCTTGCCGGTCGTCGTGAGCGGTATTTCCTCCACGAACTGGATCTCCCGGGGAAAGATATTCGCAGCAAGTCGCTGCTTCACGTGTCTTCGAATGGTTTCGCCCAATTCAGCGCTCGGCTGCATTTCCTCGATTAATTGGACATAGGCCTTGACCACCTCGCCCTTCAATTCATCCGGTTTGCCCACAGCAACTGCCAGTTTGACGGCTGGATGGGAGACTAGGCAATCTTCAATCTCCCCGGGGCCGACGCGATAGCCGGCGACATTGATGATGTCATCGTCGCGCCCGACGAACTGGAAATAACCTTCTTCATCGACAATCCCCTGGTCACCGGTAACAAGCCAGTCACCGATGAATTTTGCCTTTGTGGCTTTTTCATTTTGCCAATAGCCGAGGAACATGACCGGATCAGGCCGCTTCACCGCGATCTGCCCTTTTTGGCCGGCATCCAGCCGATTGCCGTTCTCGTCTATCACCGCGACCGTGTGACCGGGCACGGGCTTCCCCATAGAGCCGCTTTTCATGACGCCAGCTGCACCAAAGCAACCCAATACCAGATTGCATTCGGTCTGGCCGTAGAATTCGTTGATGCGCAGGCCAAGCGCCTGCTCCGCCCAACGATGGGTTTCAGTCCCCAGGCTTTCGCCGCCGGTCCCGATTGAGCGAAGTTTCAGCGGATATTTCGAACCGGCATTTTCTGTCGCTTTCATTAGTCTCAGCGCCGTTGGCGGAATGAAGGCATTTCGGACTTCCGTCTCCGACATCAGCCGCAGGGCAGTCTCCGGATCGAAACGATCCATTCCGCCAAAGACCACCGGAACGCCCAGCATTAGACAGGGCAGAAGAACGTCCAGCAGGCCGCCGGCCCATGCCCAGTCAGCGGGCGACCAGATGCGATCCCCGGTTTGGGGCATGAAATCGTGATGAGACATCACGCCTGGCAAATGACCGAGGACAACGCGATGGCCGTGAAGTGCGCCTTTTGGTGGCCCAGTGGTGCCTGACGTGAAGATGATCAACGCCGGTGTATCCGGTCCGGTTTCGCAGGCAATAAATCCGTCGGCATCGACATCAAGAAGACCATCAAAGGCAATGGCATCCTGCAAATCACCGTTGCTACCCGTAGTGATTACAGTTTCAAGCGCGGGGAGCGATGGCCGGATTGTTTCGAGTTTTTTAAAGCCGGCACCATCCGTTACGGCAAAACGTGCGTTTGCACGGTGAAGCCGGAACTGAAGCCCATCGGGTGCGAAGAGACGCGCCAGCGGCACGGTGATCATGCCGTTCTTATAGGCTGCAAGATGCGCAAGAGCGGCTTCATATGACTGCGGCAGGATAATTGCCAACCGGTCGCCTGGTTCCGCGCCCATTGCTCTCAAGGAAGTGGCCAGACGATCTGAATCGGTTTTGAGCTGTCCGAAACTCCATTCGTTGTGGGCGCCAGTCGGAGACCATTCGATCAGTGCGGTCCGGTCAGGATCGTTCTCAGCAATGGCATCGGCGCAGGCCTGGCCGATATTGAAATCCTGCGGGACTTCCCAGTTGAAATTCCGGCAGACCTCTTCGTAGCTATTTCCTGTAAGACGCATTTCGACAGATTAGCTTTTCGAGCCGAATGCTGCAGCAAGAATCTTCAGTGACCTAATCGTCTTCTTCATCCTCCAGAATGCGTTCGGCCGCGCCATCCAGATCTTCATATTGGCCGCTTTTCAGACTCCACAGAAATGCGCCCAAACCAAGAAGACCCAGACCCAAGGCTAGCGGAATTAAGATGAGAAGCAGGTTCATACCGGGCGACCGCTGCTTGGTTCGAACTTGGAAATGCCGGAAAATGCGTTTTCGTTCGATGTTTTGCCCGCTGCTATTTCCGGTTTCAGCCGGAGCAGGCGAAGGCTGTTTGCAACGACCACGATCGATGAAGCAGACATGGCAATTGCCGCGAATAGGGGTGTGACGAAACCTGTGATCGCAAGAGGCACCGCGATACAATTGTAAAGTATCGCCAAAGCGAAGTTCTGTTTAACCAATCGACCTGCCTTGATCGCGATGGCATGCGCGAAGGTGACAGCATCAAGCTCGGGGCGGGTGAAGACGAAATCTGCAGCCATTCTGCCGACATCGGAGGCCGATGCTGGAGCCATGGAGACGTGCGCCGCGGCCAGGCTTGGCGCATCATTTAGCCCGTCGCCAACCATCATCGCTTTTCCGCCCGCAGCGCTGATCGCTTCCAGATAGGCGAGCTTGTCATCGGGCCTGCAACCGGCCTGGAATGCGGGTATCGAGACTTCATGAGCCAGACGTGTAACGGCTGAACGCTCGTCACCTGAAAGAATTTCCGTGCTGATTCCTGCTTTTTTCAATTGTTTGACTGTCTCACCAGCATTTGGGCGTACGGTTTCGCGCATGGCGAAGACAGTGGGGCGTTTGCCTTCAATCGCAAACGCGGTGCCGCCCTTGTCCGCCAGATCTCTGCTGGTTATCTCGGAAACCCATTCGGCTCTACCGAGGCGAACCCGTTTATTCTTCCAAATGGCGCCGATTCCATGCCCCGGCACTTCTCTTACCGCGGATAAACCATCTGCAGGTTGCACGTGGATCGCTGCAGCGACCGCGCGGGCGGCAGGATGAAGAGAATGCTGGGCCAGTGCGCGGCTCACGGATTGTTCGGTTTTACCCAAAGAGTCGTTAATTATTGCTTCCGGCTCACTGGTTGTAAGGGTGCCGGTCTTGTCGAAAACCACACGGTCGATTCCCGCAAGGCGTTCGAGCGCCGAGCCGTCTTTTACCAGGATACCTTCTTCGAAGAGGCGGGCGGCTCCGATGACATGAACGACTGGCACCGCCAGACCCAAGGCGCAGGGGCAGGTGATGATCAAAACCGAAATCGCAATGTAAAGGGAGGTGTACCAATCTCCTCCCGTAACAAACATCCAACCGATAAAGGCAAGGGCCGAAAGGGCATGCACCGCCGGGGCATAAATCCTCGCCATTTGATCGGCTATTCTGACATATCGCCCGCGGCCACGCTCTGCTGCTTCCAGCATTCGCATGACTTCGGAAAGGAAAGAGTCTTGTGCCGAGCGCGCAGCTTCAAGGTCTATGGAGCCGGTCAGGTTCAGCGTTCCCGCCTCTGCCTCGCTTCCGGCGCTGACCTGGATTGGCACATTTTCCCCAGTGACCAGAGACCTGTCCAGATCTGAACTGCCTGACCTGATAACACCATCGACCGGAAGCCGTTCGCCGGGCGCAACGCGCAACAGCATCCCTGCGGATACTTCGTCGACGGGAAGGTATTCAAGTGTTCCGTCAGGCTTGATCCGGTTTGCCCCTTTCACGGCCATTCGGCTCAGCCCAATGACGGCGCTTCGGGCCTTATCGCGCATGCGGGTATCCAGGTAGCGGCCGATAAGGAGGAAGAAGAGCAGCGTGACGGCCGCATCAAAATAGACTTCAGCACCGCCGGTCAGTGTTTCGAAGACGCTCATCGCCAAAGCCAGAATAACTGCCAGTGATATCGGCACGTCCATGTTCAGGCGACCATGGGCAAGCGCGTTGAAAGCGGAAAGGAAGAACACCTGGCCGCTGTAAAACACCGTGGGAATTGCGATAAGGGCCGAAATCAGATGAAAAAGATCGCGGGTCGTGCCATCGGCACCAGACCAGACAGAAACCGACAGGAGCATGATGTTACCGGCAGCGAACCCGGCTACGGCAAGCGCGCGCAGCAGCCTGGATGCTTCCACATCTTCTGCGGAGGCGATTTCGTTTCCGAGTTCAAGCGGGGTCGCCGGATAGCCGAGATCGTTGAGGCTATCCAGAATAGCAGTCGGGGAATCGTGCCCACCATCCAGAACCAGCGTGACGCGCTTGAGGGTCAGGTTGACCCGCGCCTCCCTGACATCGGGCCTTTCGGTAAGTGCCCGCTCAATCTCGCCCATGCAACGACCGCATTTGATCCCGGGAACCGAGAAAACGTATTGCACGTCGCCGTCATCGCGCCGGTGCGCGAAATGCGAAAGCTCATGGTCCCTCATACTCGCGGACTTTTTCTCCGCTTTCCGGGAAATGCTTTCCGCGTCAGGATTGCCGCAGCATCCCATTGTCCTAGTCTCCAACAGTAAAGCGGATGCGTTTGGTCCACGGTCCGTGACGATCAGATTGCGCTTCGAGAAGGACTTCCCAAATTCCAGGCGCCAGAACGGTTTTCCCCGTGTATGTGCCGCCATTGCCGCTGATCATGTCGACGACGCGGTCTGCGGATTCGGTCACCGGATGACCGATTGTGGCTGTAAGCTTCTCGACGTGCAGGGGCTTTCCGGACGCATCTTTCAGATATGCTGTAAATCCGTTTCCAGAATAGGAAACAGATGCCTGCCAACCCATAGACAATTGCCGTTCAAGTTCCCGGGTTTTCTCATCGAACTCCTGACTGGCAATATAACCGTTTTTGACGACCAATCCTGTCCAGGTCGAGTTGGCGAACCATGCCAATGTCAAATTAACGGCAATTATGGTGCCGAAGAAAAGGAAGAGAACCGCGAGCATATGGCCGCCCGTGAACTCCCGCGGATTGAATACTTTTGCGAACATGCTTTCTCTCCTATCCTACTTATTTGTCCGGCGCATCGAAATTGGCTTCGTAGACATCGCGCTCTGCCGATTGCTTGTCTTCCGCGATAAAGCGGAAGGTATTCTGACCCGATGCAACATTTGCCGGCGGTTGCGATACGAAGACCTTGAGCGAGCGGAGGCGGTCGGGGTCAACCGGCACCGCGAAGCTCACACCGGCAGGTTGGTCGATATTGTTGATCTCCATGGTTGCTCCTGGCAATCCCTCGATTGACAGGAAGATCACACGTGGTTCAGGTATCATGTTCAGCAGCTTCACCGTATAACCGTTGCGGATACTGCCGTCGCTGAGCGTGACGAAGACCGGATTGCGATCATGCTGAACATTGACTTCAAGCCGATCGCGCGAAGTCAGCGCGTAGAGCAACCCCAGACCGATAGCAGACCATGCAGCCAGATAGATGAGTGTCCTTGGCCGCAACATAATCCGCCAATCAAAGTGGCGAAGCTTGTCTGAGAATTTGCCGTCCTTGCCACGAACACGAGATGGGTCGATTGTACCCGTAGACGGGTCTTTGGCTATCGCCATGTTATGATTATAGTCGCGTAAGGTAGCGTAGGAAATCAGCCCTTTTTCGCGACCAAGTTTACCCATTATATCATCGCAGGCGTCGATACACAGCGCGCAGGTGATGCATTCGAGTTGTTGGCCATCACGTATATCGATCCCTGTCGGACAAACAGCCACACACGCATTGCAATCGACGCAATCTCCGACGGGAATACCCGCGGCCGCAGCCTTTTTAGCCCCCTTGGTCCGAGGTTCTCCACGCCAGTCGTTATAGGTAACGACCAGAGAATCCTCATCTAGCATCGCCGCCTGGATCCTTGGCCAAGGACACATGTAAATGCAGACCTGTTCGCGCATGATGCCGCCGAAGAGATATGTCGTGAAGGTCAGAACGGCGACGGTCGTGTAGGCGATGAAAGCCGCCTGTCCCGTTACGAAATCCTTTAACAGTGTCGGAGCATCCGCGAAATAGAAAATCCAGGCGCCACCGGTCGCAACAGCGATCATGATCCAGGTAGCGTGCTTCATGACACGTTTGCGTATTTTCTCGAATGTCCATGGCGCTTTGTCGAGCCGAATGCGGGCATTCCTATCGCCCTCGAAGAAGCGCTCGACGACGAGGAAAAGATCGGTCCAGACTGTCTGCGGACAAGTGTAGCCACACCATGCGCGTCCCACGACTGAGGTAACCAGGAACAAACCGACGCCCGCCATTACGAGTAGCCCGGCGACAAAGAAGAATTCCTGCGGCCAAATCTCGATGAAGAAGAAATAGAAGCGCCGATTGGCCATATCTATAAGTACGGCTTGGTCTGGTGCGAATTCGCCACGATCCCACCGTATCCACGGGGTGATGTAGTAAATGCCCAAGGTGATGGCCATTATGATCCATTTCAGACGCCGGAAATCACCCCTCACGCGCTTGGGGAAAATCTTTTCTCGCGCAGCATAGAGCGGCTCGACAAAAGCTTTCTTCGCTCCCGTATTTACGGCCTCAACATTGTGCGGCTCGATATCGGGTTGCTTGATCAGATTGGTCGTCATTTAGCTTGTCCTGGGGGTGGATGCTTGATGGCATTTTGCCTACAGATCTGAGCGGATAATAGCCTTGATCCAAGTCAAAGGCCGTTCGGTGAGATCGGTGTGCGGCCGTTTGGCGCGTCTGACCCGAAGGCGATGAGGAAACAAAAAAGAGCCCGGATTGCACCGGGCCCCGTTACCGCCTTTTGCGCGGGTCAACAAACTGCTTGAGTTTATTGACCGCCCCCCAGGCTGTGCACATAGGCGGTAAGCTGTTTCAACGTGACATTGCCAAGGCGCTCTTCCCAAGCAGGCATTACCCCCATCTGTGGGTTCTGGATTTGGGCCACTATTTCTTCATAATTGCCACCGTATAGCCAAATTGCATCCGACAAGCGCGGTGCACCGAGGTCTGGAATTCCGCCGCCATCTTCCCCGTGGCAGGCGGCACAGTTGTCAGCGTAGAGCGTCGTCCCTCTTGCGGCAGCTGCGCTGTCTGCTTCGCCGCCGGACATTTGAACGACGTACCAGGCAATATCCCGAATTTCTTCATTCGAAAGAATGCCGTCAGCGCCGAAGGCCGGCATCATCGAGATGCGGGTTTGATCATTCTGCTCGTAGCGGATCCCGTGTTGAAGCGTATAGAGAATGGCATCAGGCGTGCCGCCCCAGATCCACTCGTCATCATTCAAATTCGGGTACCCTTCAGAGCCTGCAGCGCCTGATCCATGGCACTGGACACAGTTCACTTTGAACGCCGCCTTGCCGCCGTTTTCCGCGAAAGTTCGCAATTCGTTATCGGCGATAATGGCGGTGATATCCATCTCGGCAAGGCGTGAGACCTTGTCGGCGTTTTGCGCCACCGCCTCCTGTTGTGCCGCGATCAGATCACCGCGGCTCGACCATCCCAAGACGCCTTGAGTAGCGGAATTCAAGAGAGGCCATGCCGGATACATGATCGTATAAATCAATGCCCATGCGATGGTTGCGTAAAATGTCCACAGCCACCAGCGCGGGAGCGGATTGTTGAGTTCCTTGATGCCATCCCAGGAATGGCCGGTTGTTTCGACACCAGTGAACTCGTCGATTTGTTTTTCTTCGTCAGCCATTCTTCAGTCCTCCTTGAAAGGAATTTGGGCTGCATCTTCACCCGATTTTCTGGCGGCTGGGCGCAAGACCCACAAAATGACGCCGCAGAATATCAGGAACATATAGAGGAGACCCCAGCTATCGGCGAAGGTCCGCATGGTTTGATATTCGAAATCCATGATCGCCTCCTATCGCAGGTTCTGCTCGGGCTCGTAGGCCGAAAAGTCCACCAGCGTTCCAAGCATCTGCAGATATGCGACCAGCGCGTCCATCTCGGTTAACCGCAACGGGTCGCCATCAAAATCGCCCAAAACTGCTTTGGGGTAGCGTTCTTTGACGCCGCTGGTGTCGGCATTCGGATCGGCTTGGGCAGCAAGATCCGCTTCCGCGTTTTCCAGCATTTCATCGGTGTAAGGAACGCCAACCATGCGATTGGCGGTGAGGTGCGCTTCGACATCCTCGATCCGCAATTCATTCTCAGCAAGGAATGAATAAGGAGGCATGATCGATTCCGGTACGACCGAACGCGGATCCTTGAGGTGAGCGGTGTGCCATTCATTGGAATAGCGTCCGCCAACTCTCGCCAAGTCAGGCCCGGTCCGCTTTGACCCCCATTGGAACGGATGATCGTACTGGGATTCGGCCGCTAGGCTATAATGCCCGTAGCGTTCGACTTCATCGCGGAAAGGTCGGATCATCTGCGAGTGGCACACATAACAACCCTCTCTAATGTATATATTCCGTCCGGCAAGTTCGAGCGGCGAGTAGGGCCGCGTCCCCTTCACTTTCTCGATCGTGTTTTCGAGGTAGAAGAGGGGGGCGATCTCGACAATCCCGCCGACGGTAACCGCAAGGAAAGAGAAGACGAGCAGGAGGCTGGCGTTCTTTTCCAGCTTGGTGTGTTTTGCAAGGATAGACATCTATCAGTCTCCTGTTATGCGGTTGCCGCGACCGGAGCTTCAGCACCCATGGATGCTTCTTTCCGGATCTTTCCGCGGATCGTCATGTAGATGTTGTAGGCCATGATCAGCGCACCTGCGAGGTACAGCAGACCGCCAACCGTTCTGAGGATGTAGTAGGGATGCATGGCCTGGCTTGATTCCACGAAGGAATAAACAAGGTAGCCATCCGCATCGTATTCCCGCCACATCAGGCCTTGCATGATGCCGGACACCCACATGACCGCCGCGTAGACAACAATGCCCAGGGTGGCCAGCCAGAAGTGCCAGTTGACCAGGCGCAGGCTGTAGAGGCGTTCGCGATTCCACAGTTTCGGTACGAGGTAGTAAAGCGCACCGAACGAAATCATGCCGTTCCAGCCAAGCGCACCGGAATGCACGTGACCAATTGTCCAGTCGGTGTAATGCGACAGGGAGTTGACTGCCTTGATCGACATCATCGGACCTTCAAAGGTCGACATGCCGTAGAAGGCGACCGAGATCACCAGCATGCGCAGAATCGGATCGGTTCTCAACTTGTCCCAAGCGCCAGAGAGCGTCATCAGACCATTGATCATGCCACCCCAGGAAGGCATCCAGAGCATAATCGAGAAGACCATGCCAAGCGTTTGCGCCCAATCCGGCAGAGCCGTGTAATGCAAATGGTGCGGGCCGGCCCAGATATATAGGAAGATCAGACCCCAGAAGTGCACGATCGACAAGCGATAGGAATAAACCGGCCGTTCTGCCTGTTTCGGAATAAAGTAGTACATCATTCCAAGGAAGCCTGCCGTCAGGAAGAAGCCGACCGCATTGTGTCCGTACCACCACTGAGTGAGTGCATCCTGAACACCTGAAAACGCCGAGTAGCTCTTCGTCCCGAGGAAGGATACGGGAATCGCGAGGTTATTGACCACGTGGAGCATGGCAATGGTGACGATGAAGGACAGAAAGAACCAGTTCGCAACATAGATGTGCGGTTCTTTCCGTTTCACGATAGTGCCAAGGAACACAATCAGATACGCGACCCAGACAATCGTGAGCCAGAGATCGACATACCATTCGGGCTCCGCATATTCTTTGCCTTGGGTAATCCCTAATAGATAACCGGTCGCTGCCATCACAATAAATAGCTGATAGCCCCAGAATACGAACCAGGCCAGATTACCACCGAAAAGCGTTGCGCGGCTGGTGCGCTGGACGACGTAGAGGGAGGTTGCGATCAGCGCGTTGCCGCCGAAGGCGAAGATAACAGCTGACGTATGCAGAGGCCGCAAGCGGCTGAAGTTGAACCATGGCTCAAAATTGAGGTGTGGCCATGCGAGCTGCGATGCGGCGATTACGCCGATCAGAAAGCCTGCAATCCCCCAGAAAGCCGTGGCTATAACGCCATATCGAATGACGCCATCCATATATTTGGAAGAATCGCCGTTACCGGGAACTGCATATGCGTTCCCGAATTTGACACGGCGCATCAGCACTATCGTGCTGACACCAAGCACCAGCGTCAAAATGGTCATGTGAGCCTGGAAAAGCTCATCCTGTGCGAAGGCAACGGCCAGAAGCGCGGCAAAGGCCGCCAGCCCCACCACGATTGCCTCTGTTGCGTGTTTCATCTGAAATCCCCTTTGGAAGTCAATATGCCTAAGAGCTGCTTTCAATTTGCAGCTCCCGGCCTCCTACAAGCGTGGATATCGCAAGCGGATGACCTAGCCGCCTTGATCTGAATCAATGTGGTGGAGAGCGATCATGATAATCGAAATAGAGATGGCAATTCGTTCTAAGGCAGTTTCGATGATACAATCTGCAGAAAATGAGCCGGCAGTTGAGACACTCTCAGTGGCTGCTACCCTGAAGCATCATCTGAACTCGCTTTTCAGTCTCTGCTGTCGCTTGGAGCATATCGCTGACAGCCTGCCCAATAACGTGGACCGGCAGGAATGCCTCTTCGTCGCCCGTTCCATTCACCCATTGGTGCGACGGGCGCATGATTTCGAGGAAGAGGTTCTTTTCCCGGTGCTTAGAGAAAGTGCTTTCGATAGCGACAGCTTGCGGGAAACACTTGACCGGCTGCAATGCGAGCATTGGGAAGACGAGAGTTTTGCCGAAGAAATTCAGCAGGAATTGTACCGATTCGTGCGCGAGCCGAAGGCGGTGAATCCGGAGTCTCTCGGTTACATGCTGAGAGGCTTTTTCGAAGGCTTGCGGCGACATCTTGCGTTTGAGCGCGAGCACGTCATGCCGCTGCTGACCAATGTGGGATCACGTTGATCCCATGAAGGCGCATCAGATCCTCGAGAAATTTCCGTCACCCGTTCCGCGTTACACCAGCTATCCGACCGCTCCGCATTTTGCGGCTGAGGGCTCGCAGGGTGTGATTGCTGCCGCAATTGGTTCAATCAAATCCGACGAGCCGATTTCGCTTTATTTGCATATCCCGTTCTGCGACCGGCTTTGCTGGTTTTGCGGATGCCATACCAAGCAGGTGCTCCGTTACGATCCGATCGAAGCCTATGTCTGTTCGCTCCTTGCTGAAGTAGACCTCTACAAACGGAAATTTTCATTTCGGCCGAAATTATCGAAACTGCATTTCGGTGGCGGATCGCCAAGTATTCTGCGATCGGACGATCTGAAGCGGTTGCGTAACGGGTTGGAAAGCGCCTTCGAATTTCTCGAAGATACGGAAATCAGTATCGAGGTCGACCC
>JAHEHW010000266.1 GCA_024639745.1 Salaquimonas sp.
GTCCCTCGGGGGCGTTGTCCTGGAGTCCTGACGGCAAGAATCTCCGCCATGAGGTCGGAGACAAGACGGAAATCCGCATTGAGAAGAATGGCCCTTACCGGGTCCGGAATATTGCGATCGACGATGTCGAATGGGCGGAAGGGGCCAGCCAGTCCAAATATGTCCTTTGCCGCTGTGGTTTGTCCAAGAATAAGCCATTTTGCGACGGCACACACAGGGATGAACGCTGGCGCGATGATGAATAGGCCAAGAGCCATCCGCGATATCTGAGCGCAACTACGTAGTTTCTAGATAGCAAGAATATGTATTTTATACGGTTTTTATTACTGCGCCCCCTTCCCTACGGTTTTTTCGGCGAGAACAGATGCGGCATTGAGGACGTCTAGAGGAACCCCAAGACGGGAAAAGAGCGATCCATGCAAGTAGCAAACACCAGTAATATTTCGTATGAAACTGGTGCCTACACGGCGGCTGCCGGGTCAGAAAATGCCCCAAAATCCTACGATGCCGCCATTTTTAGGCCGCTTCTGGACGCTCGGGACGTCCCGTCTCGCGCGGAACTTCTGCTGTATTGGGTGAGAAGGGCCATGAGCGGTTGTTCTAAATTTCCCTCCGGCGGATCATTGAGTTGCGAGCGACATTCCAGCAAAGCGGCCCGGAAGATGCCATGCCGTCTTCTTCGTACGCGAATTCAATGGAACCGAATGACCGGCACCCCATGCCGGATGACCCGTTTCGATGTAGGGTGGTAAAAAAAAGAGCCTTACACGGTCACTATAAGCCCAGCAATAATGAAAACCAGCTCGCCAAAGCCCTCTATGCGCAGGCATGGGAACTCGAAAACGTGACGGGCGCAATTGGCTGGGACGACGCCTTTGGGCTTTAAGGTGAAAATCCGTGGGAAGGTACGATCGACGATATCGAAAATTATACCTTGCACCTGAAGGCAGAGCGCAACGCCTTCAAGCAAGCGATGAATTTTTCGGCATTGATCTGCCGGAAAATTCGGGTGATCGAAATGAGAGGATAGAGGATATCGTCAACCCGATCGGCCAGAGGATCACGGATTATGGTGTCAGAAATGTCGATGCAATGGCGGAAGCGCTCGCCTCACCGGGTGCGGACCTGGCGACCCTCGAGGATAGAGCAAAAGTCCTCGCGTTAAATCTTCTGGCCGGGGGGCTTTCCGATAACTACAATCAGAACGCCAACCACAAAGCTCATGCTGAGGGCCTGAGAACGTACGGAGAGCATCATTTCGCGCACCTGATGAACAAGAACGCCAAGGATCGCTAGGGCGGCGATATGGAATTCCATCATCCGGCCCGTGATGACGGTCTTGTCGGTGGTGGCAGCTCTTTGCGGCAATACGTGGCCGAGGCCCTCTAGGGTTCGGGTATAGTTATAATCTGGAAACGCTGTATCTGTCCCGGTCCCGCAATCGGGGCGTTTTCTAGCCAGAATGGCAGCCTCGCGCAAACGCCGTCTCGACATTGAGGGGTCCGTTTGCTAACGCAGGCCGGACGTCATTTCGCTGAGCCGATAACCTCCCATGCCTGACCTTTTGCTCGAACTGTTCTCCGAAGAGATACCGGCCCGCATGCAACGCAGTGCGGCGGGCGAACTGCGACAACGCGTGACCAATGCCATCGCCGATGCGGGTCTCACCTATGAGGGCGCGAAAGAATACTGGACGCCAAGGCGCCTGACGCTTGATGTGCGCGGCGTATCGGCGCGTTCTGCCGATATTCGCGAAGAGCGTAAAGGCCCCCGCACCGACGCGCCGGAGAAAGCGCTTGAAGGCTTCACGCGGGCAGCTGGGCTGGCGTCGATTGAGGAAGCGGAGGTCAAATCCGATCCGAAGAAAGGTGACTTTTACGTTGCTGTCATCGAGAAGCCTGGCCGTGAGGCAATCGACATCCTTGCCGAGGCGCTTCCGGAGATCATCCGCAATTTCCCATGGCCCAAATCCATGCGCTGGGGCGCGGCAAGCGCCGAACCGGGATCCTTCCGCTGGGTGCGTCCGCTGCATTCGATCATCGCGACCTTCGGGCCGGAAACCGAAGAACCGGAAATCGTGCCGTTCGAAGTCGGCGGCATCAGGGCAGGGGATAAGACGCGTGGTCACCGATTTCTGGCGCCCGGCGAAATCTCGGCGCGCCATTTTGACAATTACGCAAAGAGCCTCTGGGCAGCCAAGGTCATGCTTGATGCGGAACAGCGCCGCGAAGTTATTCGCACCGATGCCGCCAGCCTGACATTTGCCCGCGGGCTGGAGGTCGTCGATGACAACGGACTGATCGAGGAAACCGCAAACTTGGTCGAATGGCCTGTGGTATTGCTCGGTGATTACGACGATCGTTTTCTCGATATACCGGCGGAGGTCATTCGCCTGACGATCCGCGAGAACCAGAAATGTTTTGTCGTAAAGAAACAGGGCACGGAAGACCTGGCGCCGCATTTCATCATGGTCTCGAACATAGAGGCGGAGGATGACGGCAAGGAGATCGCCCGCGGCAACGGCAAGGTCGTCAATGCGCGGCTGTCCGATGCCCGCTTCTTCTGGGATACCGATCTTCAAACGGTAGAGACAAAAGGCTTCGAGCCGTGGATTGCGGGTCTTGACGATGTCACTTTCCACGCGAAGCTCGGCTCACAGGGCGATCGTATCAGGCGCATCATGGCGCTGGCCAAAGACCTGGCTCCCATCGTCGGCGCAAATCCCGAACTCGCGAAACGCGCCGCCTATCTCGCCAAGGCCGATCTGCAATCCTTGATGGTCTATGAGTTCCCGGAAGTGCAGGGCAAGATGGGCCGCCGCTATGCCGAGATCGCGGGCGAGGATTCCTCCGTAGCGCTAGCCATCGAAGAGCATTACAAGCCGCTTGGTCCATCTGACGAAGTGCCGAGCGATCCGGTTTCCGTCACCGTTGCGCTTGCCGACAAGCTCGACACGCTGGTCGGTTTCTGGGCCATTGACGAAAAGCCGACCGGCTCGAAAGACCCTTATGCCCTGCGCCGCGCTGTGCTGGGGGTGATCAGGCTGGTGGTGGAAAATGGGGTGCGGCTTCCGGTTATTGAAGCTGTTGAGAGACCGATTGTTAGCTTGCCAGAGGAAATCGTAAGAGCCGGCGGTAAAGCCGTCGAGGAAGGTAGTAAAATCGTTGCGGCGTCGGATATCGACGAGTCGGAAATAGAGTATAATCCTGCCCGCGCTATAGCATTTGACCTTCTCTCGTTTTTCCACGACCGCCTGAAATTCGTGTTGAAAGACGAGGGCGTTCGCCACGACGTGATCGATGCGATCATTACGCCGGAAAGCCATGATCTTTTGATCATCACCCAAAAGGCTCGCGCGCTGCAAAAACTGGTCGATTCCGATGAGGGAGAGAACCTGTTGCAGGGCTATCGCCGCGCGGCGAATATTCTTGCCGCCGAAGAAAAGAAGGGAACGGCAATCGCCGAGGCGATCGATCCGGACCTGTTCGAGACAGACTAGGAGCGAGCACTGTTCGAAACGCTCCAGGATGTCGAGAAGCTTGCCGGACATGCCATCGAGGCGGAGAATTTCGAAGAGGCGATGACACGGGTTGCGAGCCTTCGTGCGCCCATTGATGCGTTTTTCGAAACCGTGCTCGTGAACGCCGAAGACGAAAACGTCCGCGCCAACCGGCTGTCGCTTCTGGCCCGCATCCGTGCCGCCACCGCAACTGTCGCCGATCTCTCGAAAATCAGCGGATAATCATTCCCGTGCTTGACCCTGAGGACCCAGGAAAAAGCGAAAATGAACTGGATCCTCGGAT
>JAHEHW010000014.1 GCA_024639745.1 Salaquimonas sp.
CGGTACCGACCTGCTTTGCTACCGGGCCGCCCATCCCAAAAGGCTGGTAAAAACGCAGGAACGCCATTGGGATCCGGTGCTGGACTGGGCTGCTGAGGCCTTGAACGTGCAATTTGAAACGGTTTGCGGCGTCATGCATGTTGAACAGGATCAAGCCGCGATCCGTGCCTTTTCCAGTCGACTGGCAAGTCATCGCAATCCGCTTAAGCTTGCTTGTCTTCACACCATGACGGCCCTTACGGGATCGGCATTGCTTGCTCTCGCTGTTGCAGAAGGCGAGCTTGGCGCAGACGCCGCATGGCAGGCTGCCCATGTTGATGAGGATTTCAATATCTCGCAATGGGGCGAGGATTACGAGGCCGCGAAACGGCGCGAGCGCAGATTTATTGAAATGCGCGCAGCTGCCGAACTTATCGGATCACTCTGAAATGTCCGTAGACGGGGCGGAGCCCGACAAGCCGGGCTTAATCGTCAATCCCCCAGCAAGCGTTTCCTATGCTATGGGTCTGATGATAACCGCCATGCTGGTGGTGCCCCTCATGGACGTTTTGTCGAAAAACCTCTCCAGCAATTACGAGATCAGCCCGGTCACGATTACCTTTGTCCGCTTTCTCGGCCAGACGATTCTGCTTGCGTTGATAATACCGCCTGTCATCGGTTTCCGGTATCTTGGCGGTTATGCGATTGGCATCAATATTCTGCGCGGTATCATCGTCGGCTGCGCCGTATCGCTCTTTTTTATCGCTATCAAATATCTGCCGCTTGCCGATGCGATTGCCATTTTCTTCGTAGAGCCGCTGATCCTAATTGTACTGTCTTCGCTTTTTCTGAAAGAGAAAATCGGTTGGCGGAGAAATGTGGGGGCTTTCGTGGGCTTTCTGGGGGCGCTGCTGATTATTCAGCCGACTTACGAGGTTTTCGGCGCCACCTCCTTGCTGCCATTGGGGACGGCGTTTCTTTTCTCGATCTATATTCTCCTTTCAAAACGCGTCGGCAGCAGCGATCACCCGATGACGATGCAGATGTGGGCGGGCCTGGGTGGCGCCCTGGCATGCGGATCTTTTCTGCTGCTCGGAAAAGCGTTGGGCTTTGAAGATATGACCTATACCCATCCGCGCGATCAGGATGTTTTATTGATGCTGGGCGGGATTGTTGTCATTGCAACCGGAGCCCACCTTTTGATCGTAATGGCATTTACCAAAGCAGATGCTTCCATTCTGGCGCCCTTCCAGTATCTGGAGATTGTCACCATGACGATTGCGGGCTATGTCGTGTTCGGCGACTTTCCGACACCGATAAAATGGCTCGGCATTTTTACGATCATCGGTTCCGGGCTTTATATCTTCTTCCGCGAGCGCCGGCTGGACGCTGAAGCCAGGGCCATCACCTGAACCGCCACAATCGCATTTCAATCGCTTCCGGGTGATGCGTTAACCGATCGCTAACCCTGTTTGTTTTCCCTACCGAAAGGCTGCTTCTGTAAAGTCGTGACAGATGATTATTACTGACCGGGGATAAGATATGCAGCCAGCCCAAGTTTCCAACGAGTACCGCGACTTGTTGTTGGATTCGCATCGCATAACGGATGAAGACGTGCTGCGTTTTCGCCGGGAAGTATTCGGCGATGACATACTAAGCCATACGGAAGCCTACAAGCTATTCGCTTTAAATGACACGGTCTCGGATAAGTCCGATAAATGGATCGAGTTCTTCCTGGAAGCGATGACCGATTTTACCGTCAACCAAGCGGAGCCTAGAGGCTATGTCAGCCGTGAAAACGCCGAATGGCTAGTGAACCGGATCGCCCATGATGGGGTGGTGGAGAGCGCCACGGAACTCGAGCTTTTGGTTCGCATTCTTGCCAAGGCTCGTGAATGTCCGTCCGAACTCGCCGCTTTCGCTTTGGCCCAGGTGGCCTACGCAGTCATCGAAGGTGAGGGACCGCTGGCCGGCGGTCTGCAATTGACCAAGGGCGTTATCGGTGAACCTGAAGTCGAACTGCTGCGCACTGTTCTTTACGCCATGGGCGGTGCTAATGGGATGTCGATCAGCCGGCAGGAGGCGGAAATCCTGTTTGACCTTAATGACCGGACCGATGCCGAGAAAAATCATCCGGCGTGGCGTGATCTGTTTGTCAGCGCGACCGGCAATTACCTAATGGGAGCCGCGAGCTACACGGCTCCTCCGCGCGCGGAAGCGCTGGCCCGCAAGGAATGGCTCGAAGACATCGACGAAGACGGGGGCGGTATGCTGAGCGGCATTTTCGGCGGCTTTGGAAAGGTTTTCAGTGAAGGCTTCTTCGATGACGTGTTCACCTCGTCCCATGTGCAGATGGAAGAGGCGTGGGGTGAACGAAATGCCCTGTTGCAAGCCGAAGCAGATAAGAACCGTCAGATTGATCCGGAAGAGGCTAGCTGGCTCGTCGACAGGATAAAACGCGACGGTGGCATGGACGCAAACGAAGCGGCGCTGCTGGACTTCATACGCGCCGAGAGCGACCGCATCGATCCCTCCGTAATGGCGTTGATGGATAAGGTCGCCTGACCGGCTATCCAAGCGGGCCGAACAGGTCCTGGAAATTTCGCCTTAGCGCAATGTCGAGATCGGCCATCGTGACCGGAAGCCCGAGATCGACCAGGCTGGTCACGCCGTGACCGGTCACGCCGCAGGGCACGATGCCGCCGAAATGGCCGAGATCTGGCTCGACATTGATCGCGATGCCGTGAAAACTCACCCACTTGCGTAACCGAATACCGATTGCGGCGATCTTATCCTCACGTGGCGAACCATCGGGCAGGGCGGCTTTTTCCGGGCGCTGGACCCATACGCCGATACGGTCTTGCCGGCGTTCGCCGGTGATATTAAAATCGGCTAGACTGCGGATCACCCATTCCTCGAGTGCTGAGACGAAAAGACGGACATCCCGTTGTCGCCTGTTGAGATCGAGCATGACATAGGCGACGCGCTGGCCTGGACCATGATAAGTATATTCGCCGCCGCGTCCGGTTTTATACACCGGAAAACGGTCCCGGATAAGAAGATCGCTTTCCTTTGCGCTCGTGCCGGCGGTGTAAATGGGAGGATGCTCGAGCAACCAGACGCATTCGCGCGCCTCTCCGTCCCGGATCGAGGCGATCCGCGCCTCCATTGCTTCGACGGCTTCCAAGTAATCAACCGGTTCGTCTGATGCCATGAGCTCAACGAGGTCGGCTTGCCGGCTTGGCAGCAAGCTGGCCCGCAGGCCGCTACGCTCGGTCGCGCTGAGCATGGTTACAGGTTCCGTTCGGTCTTGTGCCAAGTCACTCATTGCTGCGAGCTATACAAAAAAGCGCCGGCCTTGCAAATCAGCCTCTTGTTTCGGGACAAGGCATTTGCTACATGCCGCTTCGTGCCCGGAACGAATATGCTCCCAGGTACTCAGTGCGGTCGTGGCGGAATTGGTAGACGCGCAGCGTTGAGGTCGCTGTCCTGTAACAGGGGTGGAAGTTCGAGTCTTCTCGACCGCACCATTCATTCAAGAAAATTATTACCATTTTTGTCATATTGTCTTGATATTGATTCGATTGTCGCCCGGGTCCCGTAGTTGCGGCAACAACGGAACGCCATTTTGGCCAAGGGATTTTCGAAAAATGGAAATATTTGTTCTATTAGGTGTCGTAGTCTTTATGACATTTGCAGCCGGCGCGGTCTTTGGTGTGTTTGGGATTATTATAGGCTTGCTAATAACGACACTGATATTCTTTTATATTAGAGATTATTCATCTATGAGTGCATCATATTTATCATTTTTAATATTGAGCATAAGCTTTATCGTATCCAGTATTTTATCGATTATTTACCTGCGGCCACAATACGATAAATGGAGGAAGGAAAATCTGGTAAAAGAGCTTGAGGATTGGCAAATTGATAATTTGAAAAACGCAATTGATAAAAATAATTTGAGTGAAGATAGGCAGGTAATAGATTACATAAAAAGGAAAATTCTGGAAAAATAAAAGGCCGAAGCGCACCCTTCATCGCCGCGGGGTAATTAGCCACTTAAGGCAGCGAATTGGAAAGAATTGGGCATGGGGTCTGTCGTTGTGTAATTGCAGACACATCGATACGTCTGAGTTTTTTGTGCCGAAGCTTTTACAAAAAGCGCGGGTACACAGGTATCAATCCCTCAAAAGACGGCATAGCGGACGTTGTGGAAAATTTGTTAGCAGTTTGCCGGGAGCCGGCGCGGACGGCCGGACTAAATAGCCTTGCCGCAGAAACATGCAGCTTGATATGGCTGCTTTTCATTAAGCTGGACCTATGCCCATCGTACAGGAAGATTTATGGTCGGAACCATATTAGCCTTCCGGATGACTTCAATCAGGAGAATGCTTTAACCGAGGCTTAGCAACTTCCGGTAGCGTTTTTGAAGTTCACTATCAGTGTCAGTCTCATAGTCGTCGCTCCCATGTTCGGGTTGGGGTAAACCTGAGGTGTCGAACGCCTCATGTGCTGATAATGAAAAATCTTTTGGTTCGTCTTTAGATGCAACCTTGCTGTCTTGAACTTGATCTACCCCTTGTTGGTTAAGCGGTTCCCGAACTTGTGCGCTTGGATCAGATGAGGCTGCTTGATCAAGCGAGCCAACGCCGCTTCTGCGCAAATTTGTAATGATTGTATTGATGCCGATTTGCTTACCGCTTCGCACCTCTTGCTGATTGTCTTTTAAATTTGAACCAGGGAGATCGGAATCCGGTATTGTCTCGAATGTCATCCGCATCGGTGAATAGACCGCCTCGCCGAATATGACGCATTCACGGTTGGCAATTGAAGGTAGAAAATCGACGGTGCTCTGCACACCCCCGGTAAAAGCGCCCGCGATGATCCCCTGGTCCTTTCTGTTGCTGAGACGCAATGCAAATATCGTATTGCACTGTGAGAGAATTGTTTGATCAAGCTCTGCGGGTCGCTGGGAAATGATGCCAAGATAGGTTCCATATTTGCGACCTTCCTTAGCTATGCGGCCGATTGCCTGCTGAACTGGCCAAAATCCGCTGTTCTGGTCAGAGGGAATATAGCGATGAGCCTCTTCGCAAACGACAAGTGTTTCAACACCACCTTGGGATGATAGAGAAATTTCAAAGGCTAAGCGGCATAAAACCGAGACAACGGAACTCACAACCTCGGAAGGCAAACCCGACATCTCAACCACGGCAATTGGCTTCTCGTTTATCGGGATTCGGAAGATGTGCGAAATAACATCGGCGAGCCGGTCTCCACCGCAGTTCACTGGATCGAACATGAACTGGTATCTGCTATCATTGCTGATCGAGTTAATTCGATCTTGCAGCCGCTTCAAAAAGGGCTTTGATAGTTTATTTTCAAGAAGGCCAAGTCGCTCGTCAACAAGTTTTAGAAGATCAGGGATTCGATAGGGAACAGGTGTATCGGCATTGATTCGCTTACTGCTCTGCTGGCGGCGAAACCGGTTTATCCGGCTTTCCTCTCCGGTCAAAAACCGTTGTTTCGCATCGACGATCAGATCCCGCAAAATCTCACGTTCCTCGTCAGTATCAGGCTGGCCGCGGAAAATTACCTCAGCGATTTCATCGAAAGCAAAAAGCCAGAAAGGCAGAGAAAGGTTTTTATCATTGATCGAAATTGCGTGCTTTGGAAATGCGGACGAGAATTCGTTGTGTGGGTCGAGCAGCAATACACGTAGATCTTTGCGTGCGGCAACAATCTTCCGAATCATCATGCAAACGGCGGTTGATTTGCCTACACCGGTGGAACCGACAACGGCGAAATGACGCGAAAGAAGTTTTTCGATATCGACTTTCGCCTCAATCGTATTGTCCTGAGTCAAATGCCCGACAACGATCGTCTGGTCGGCGGTGTTTTCATAAATTGCGGCAAGGTCCTCAGAGCGAACTCTTTCGACAGCGCATCCCATTTTCGGGAAATTACTGATACCGGTATTAAATTTAGCCCCTTTGGCTGTTTGCGTAATTTCTCCGACCAATTCCACATAAACGCTGACACGATTTTCCGCGTTTGTCTGCCAATCTATGTCGTCTATCTGGACCTTTTCGATTTGGCCTATTACACGATGATCACCAACGGTTACGGATATCTGTTGTCCGACCGCCCAATGATTACTCATCTCCTCACTGCCAGGCTTTACCGAGGCTTCAAAAGTCAATCTTCGGCTGTCACAATGGGTCACAAAAGCTACACTCCGTTGGTAACCAACGGAAGATTGGTTCTGATCGAATGACGTTACCTTAAATTGCTCGTCTGTGTGATCCGACGAATTATCTGCATATGTATCGGTCATCGGTTCCTCGCATGTTTTCCTTCGTAGTTACGGTGGAATCGTTAATTTATGGTCAAGTCGCCGGCTGGTTGGTTCAGGTTGATAATTTTAGGGCGTTGATTACGGATTTGTTCGCAGATGGTACAGATGTGGAGAATCTGACAGCTTGGGAGCAATTGGGCTTCTCGCCGGACACGGTGGCGTTAGCCGGACATTTGTAAGGATCGGATAAGGAAAGCACCGAATGTCTGATTTGCTCGAACAGGATCGTATCGATGCCGATTCAGCGGATAGTAGTCTCTACACCGAAGAAGGGCATCTCAAGCCGGAATTGCCTCGTATAGTTGCTGAAGCGATCGAAAACGGCGATCAATCGGATGTAATCGACCTCACGGCGCCCCTGCACGCCTCTGAACTGGCTGACTTGTTGGAGGCCTTGGAACCGGGACAACGCATTCGGCTTGTCGAATTGGCCGGCGATGAATTCGATCTAAGCTCGCTAACAGAGGTTGATGAGGCAATCAGGCTCGAAATTGCAAAATCATTACCCGTCCGGCGCCTTGCTGAGGCGATGCGCAGCCTAGATTCCGACGACGCCGTGTACATTCTGGAGGATTTGGAGAAGAAGGATCAGGGCAAGATTCTCGCGCATCTTCCCGTCGATGAACGCCTGCTGATCAAACGCGCGCTTGGCTACCCGGAAGAATCCGCCGGGCGGCGCATGCAAACCGATTTTATCGCAGTGCCTCCTTTCTGGAAAATCGGGCAGACAATCGACTACATGCGCGAAGACGAGAACCTGCCGGACCGCTTTTACGAGATTTTTGTCGTTAGCCCAAAATATGAGCTGCTCGGCACTGTGCAGCTCGACAAATTGCTCAGAACCGGCCGCTCGGCTAGCATTAAAGATATCATGGAAGAGTCGGTCCATCCAATCGATGCGAACATGGACCAGGAAGAGGCGGCCCGCATCTTTCAGCAATATGACCTGCTGTCTGCCGCCGTTATCGACGAAGGGCGACGGCTGGTCGGCGTCATCACCATCGACGATATCGTCGACGTGATCGATCAGGAAGCTGATGAGGACATTAAACGCCTCGGCGGGGTCGGCGACGAGGAACTCTCAGACAGCGTGCTTGAGATCACGCGTTCGCGTTTCACTTGGCTACTGGTCAATCTGTGTACGGCCATCCTCGCATCGGTGATCATCGGCATGTTCGATGCGACCATTCAGCAAATGGTGGCGCTCGCCGTCCTCATGCCCATTGTCGCGTCCATGGGCGGCAATGCGGGTACTCAGACCATGACCGTTGCGGTGCGTGCGCTCGCGACAAGGGATATCGATGCTTACAACACCGGCCGGATCATTCGCCGCGAAGTCTTGGTCGGGCTGCTGAACGGCTCTGCGTTTGCCTTTCTCATCGGCCTTGCGGCCGGGTTTTGGTACGCAAATCTGGACCTCGGGCTGATCATCGCCTTTGCAATGGTCTTCAACATGCTGTGCGCCGCGCTCGCCGGAATCTTGATACCGATCGTGCTGCAGAAACTGCATGTCGACCCGGCGGTGGCCTCCAGCGTCTTCGTCACGACCGTGACGGATGTGGTCGGATTTTTCGCGTTCTTGGGGGCTGCGGCCTGGTGGTTTCAGATCGGCTAGGCGGATTTGCGCAGCTTTCGGCAGGTTATGTCTTGAGATTTGACGTAAATCATTTAAAACGCCGCCGTACTTACTTTTACGTAATAATGGATTTGATTCCGAATCGGATTCGTGCAGGGGAGTCGGGTGGCGGCAAGCAATACGAGAGAATTTTACACAATAACTGAGCTCACGAGAGAATTCGGTATCTCGACACGAACCATCCGCTTTTACGAAGACGAGGGTTTGATCAACCCGGTGCGCCGCGGTCGTACACGCTTGTTTCGCAACTCGGACCGCAGATTGTTGAGTTTTATTCTCAGGGGCAAGCGTCTCGGTTTCTCGATAGCCGAGATTCGCGAAATCATGCAAATGTACAAATCCCCTCCGGGCGAAGAGGGGCAGCTGAAGCTGCTCATGAACCGGGTTACGGAGAAACGCGCCGAATTGGAGCAAAAACGCCGTGATATCGAGGAAACTCTGGCGGAACTTGATCAGGTGGAAGAGGCCAGCCTTGCCCGACTCGCGGAACTCGGCGTGGGCACCTGATCCCGTCCAATTGAAGCGCCACGACAAGCCGTCTGTTGCTTTCGTCAAATCCAGCGTTTGACCGATTTGCGATAATGTCGCCAAGCCGATCCGAAGCGGTGTTCCAGATGCTTCTCCTCGCGCTTTATTCCGAAAGCATTGGTAGCTAAAGCCGCAAGCAAGCTGGTTAGCAGATACCAGGCCGAACCGAAGGTCAGTCCGATGCCGAAAACCAGCATCGTATTCGCAGCATATATCGGGTTTCTGGAAACCGCGAAGGGACCCGTGGTGACGAGGTGACTGGCAGCCTTGTTCGGTAAAACCGTGGTCTTGTGTTTGCGCAGTTCCCAGAAGGTTCGCAAATCGATGAAGATGGCGGCGAGGATCATCAGTATTCCGGCCATGACCAGAAAATCGCCGATGAAACCGGGAAGCCACGGAAGTGGCAAATAGGCTTGCAGAACAAAACCGGCAATGATCGCAAAGCCGTAGAAGATTGGCGGCCATGGGATACTATTTGGCTTTTCAATCACGTTCTGATACCCGCCTCGGATCACTATTCCAGTCAGATATATAGCAAACAGGGGTCCTTTCGGATGTCAATCAAGATCCGACCGTTGATCGAAGAAGACTTTGATGATTGGCTCCGCCTCTGGCGTGGCTATCAGGCGTTTTATGGGGCCGATTTGGAATCGGATGAAAAACGGCTGTTCGCGGCACTCCTGAACCCCCAGGAAGACGGGCCATTCGCGCTGGTAGTCGAACAGGACGACAGGCTGATCGCCCTGACGCATTACCTATTGCACAAGACAAGCTGGGGAGCGGCGCCTCGTTGCTACCTGAACGATCTTTTCACCGATCCGGATGCCAGGGGAAATGGAGCCGGGGAGGCGTTGATCCATGCGGTTGCAAAGGATGCGAAAGAGCGTGGCGTCGATCAGACTTATTGGTTGACGCAGGATTTCAACACGACCGCCAGGAAATTGTACGACAGGGTTGGCGAACTGACGCCCTTCATCAAGTATAAATACTGACCCGGATCGCGTTAAATCAGGCCGGCAATTTTCAGAACGACGAAAAGAATGCCGATCATTATCGGTTGATGCAGCAGGTAGAAAACCAGGCTGTGTCGGCCAGTAAACTGAAGCAGGCGACCAAACCGCGACGTCGCTCGAACTACGGCTAGTCGGTGAAGGTAACCTTTTTCGCGCGCTAATTGGGTCATGCCGATTCCAAAAAGAACCGCTGCGAAAAACGGAAAGACTGGTACGAAATCACTGCTCACCGGCATGGACGTGGATAGTCCCGTCCACCACCCTCCGAGATTGTTGAGTTCATCCCAGCCAGCCATGCCGTATCGCACGGCAAGACCTAGAGCCAGCGTCGCTGCTGCGGCGGTCAGGTTGATGACCCAGTGCAATCGCAGAAAGAGCAGACCGAGCACGCTGGCGACTGCGATGTGATGCAGTATGCCGAAAAAGATGAAGACTCTCGGAGTTGCGAAATAGGTTGCAATCGTGATGAGCGCGGCAGCCCCCGTGATTTTCCCGAGTCGGATCAGAAAGGGGCGGGGTTGAATGCCATCCGGTGTGGAGGCAAGCACAAGGCTGACTCCGACGAGAAACAGGAAAGATGAGGCGATCGACCTGGCGAAAAGCTTCATGCCGGTCTGCGAGGTGAAACCGGGCTCAGCGACACCGAACATCTCTAGATCGTAACCGAAATGGAAAATGGCCATCGCGATAAGCGCGATACCCCGTGCCATATCGATCGCGTCGATCCGGGGGAGCCTTCTTGATGTATGCTCGTATCCTGTAACCAATCTTCTGCCTCGGTTGTTTGCCGGTCTCGGGAATCAGTTCCGGTTATCCTTGCTATCAGGGCAAGGTCGCATCATCCACCGCCGAATTAAGCGGCGAACAGGGCCGGCCGGGAAAATTTCCACGATATTTTTTGAGCCACTAGATCCGTCCGAAAATAGGCGGTTTCTGTCAGGTTTTGCGCAAATGACCGAGATTTTCAGCGCCCATGCAATAGCCACATATCAGCATTTTGTTTTTGCTGGCTCCAACGCGAAGATTCGGGTTGCGAAATGATTACCGAAGGATTAAATCCCGAACCGGTTCCGCCGATAGGAAGAACAAAATGCGCGGACTTGGAAATTCCGTTTTCAGGTAGGCTTTCGATGTTGGAAGAACACAAGACCGGTTCTGTTTGGAACGTGGCGCTAATTGCTGTTGTGGTATTCGTCGCTGTTATGGCCCTTGCTGGCGTATTGAGCCCGGGCGAGGTGACGGCAGTTTCTGCAAAGCTTTGACACTTTTTCCTCATACGGTATGAAAAAGGCCGCTCCCAGAGCTGCCTTTTTTATTTCGCATCGGCTGTCATCGGCCAATCCGGGACATCCTAACCCTGAATCAAATTGTCTGGAAGTCACGAGAAATGGCTAAGAAAACTGTGAAAATGCTCGTTGAGGATGCGTTGGGTGAAGTCGAGACCTGGTCACCAGAAGAGGCATTGAAAGCACAAGCCGATGGTTCGGCTATCCTCGTTGATATCCGCGATGTCAGGGAGCTTGAGCGCGAAGGTAAGCTCGAAGACGCCGTGCATGCGCCGCGGGGCATGCTGGAATTCTGGTTCGATCCCGAAAGCCCGTATTACCGGGAAGTCTTTGCCGACGAAGGCAAAAAATACGTCTTCTTCTGTGCGGCGGGTTGGCGTTCGGCGCTGGCTGCCAAGTCTCTCAAAGAGATGGGCTTCGAAAATATTGCGCATATCAATGGCGGCTTCGGCCGGATCAGGGAAACCGACGGCGCTAACATCATCAGACCCGAACCAAAATAGCGGGTTCCTCTCCGAGGGCCTTGTGGATATCCGCAACAATAATGGCCCACCGATTGGATCACTGCTTGCGAGGCGCTAGGTTAGGGCTGGATTGAGTTTGTGAAGATCGGGCGCGACCCACCGATGACACTGCACCTTGTCAAATTATGCGTTGGCGTATCAAGCGTCGAAGAGCTCCAGGCTTCGATCGACTTCCGGCTTGATCGTCGAAAAGAGCAGGGCAAAGCGGCAGAGCGGATCCATACCACCCGAATGATCCCTAAACGCGCTGCGGAATTACTGGATGGCGGGTCTCTGTACTGGGTTATCAAGGGCAATATCCAGGTTCGCCAGCCACTTGCGGATATTCGGCCCTTCGACGATATCGATGGCATCAGGCGCTGCGACCTTGTCCTCGAGCCTCGCCTTGTTTTAACCAGGTGGCAGCCTCGCCGGGCTTTCCAAGGATGGCGGTATCTCAAGCCGGAGGACGCGCCACCCGATCTCAAGGGCAGTGGCGACGGTCTTCCCGGCGAACTCAGGCAGGAACTGGCCGAACTCGGCCTTCTGTGAGTTGGCCCTCGCAATTTACCAAAAGAGAATAATTATTAATATTCGATCGATTGCTACCTTGCATCGGATACCGTTTGCCCGAATACTCGCTCGGGGGATTTGGCAGCGTTGGTTTTGATGTTCCCCAGTCAAGCGACACCTGAAAAACATGCTTATGTAATTGTCTGTGGCAACGAGAAAGGTGGCTCCGGAAAGGCCACTATTGCCATGCGCATTATTGTCAATCTCCTGAACGAAGGGCTTTCGCGTCGCGAGCATCGACCTCGATATCCGCCAGATGAGTCTGACCCGCTATATCCAGAACCGGGAATATTGGGCGGCCAAGAACGACCGCTAATTGCCAATGCCGTAGCATT
>JAHEHW010000267.1 GCA_024639745.1 Salaquimonas sp.
GATGACGCCCTCGATGGGGAACCTACAAGAGGAGCGAGCACCATCTCGATGCAGACGATGAAGAACCTTTTTCTATGGCCTCACCGTTCTTTCATTCGCAAGGGACTTGAAATCCCGATGGCGCTTTTAGCAGACGCAATTTGGTCGAAGCGCCGCATGCTCGAGATCTATCTGAACATCGCCGAATGGGATGATGGCGTGTATGGCATCGGTGTGGCGGCACGTCACTATTTCGGAACCACACCAGCCAAACTCAATCGCCGGCAGGCCGCGCTTCTGACGGTCACCCTGCCTTCTCCAAGGACCCGCAATCCAGCAAAACCGACAAAATCCCTCGACCGGCTCGCGGCCACGGTCGAAAAACGGGCGCGCCAAGCCGGCGCCTATGTCGGATGTCTAAGTGAGTAGGCTGTGCAATGACCATTTATCCTATCCGACACCTTCAGAAAAAAATCTCGATTCGATCTGGCATTCGCTGGAAATTCGCTGTATACGCGCACCATCAAAAAGCTTTTGAGGCTCCCCCGGCGATCCACTCAGGGCGATCACTGGTTCAGGCGGGCCTTTTTTGTATGGAATTGGAGCAGGAAGATGGCTGTACCCAAGAGTAAGATTTCGAAATCGCGCCGCGGCATGCGCCGTTCCACTGACGCACTGAAAAAACCCGCCTATGTCGAAGACAAGGATTCGGGTGAACTGCGCCGTCCGCACCACATCGATCTTAAAACCGGCATGTATCGGGGTCGCCAGATCCTTGAGCCGAAAGAATCGATCTGAACCGACAAAGTCTGCGCGAAACCTATTGGGGCCGGTTTTCACCGGCCCTTTTCGTTTATGGCATGCTGCGCATCCAGCATGCCAACGTCACTACTCCCCCCAATGACCGCGCAACCGGCTGAACCTTTCCAATGGCCAGATAATGCAGTTCCCTCGCCAACCTGAGCGTTAGTTTCAACACGAATAGCACACTGCCGGCTACGAAACACCAAATGGCTGGGTTCTCAAATTGCTTGTAAAAAAAAGAGACCCGAGCCGACGAGAAACAACATCCCGGCCGAAAAATCGACGATCGTATAAGCCAGCTCGTAGGCAGCGTATATTTTCTCATGCTTCGGGCTCTGGCGTTTATCGTCAACATTGAACATATGACATCCTTCTTTTCCACGGCGCCTCAAAAAGGTATGGCTTGCTGCATGCTTGTCAAAAGCCCAACAAACAACTTTTGCATGGTGGACTTGTAGACAACAGTGGATAGGCTTCGCCGCAACTGACCGAAAAAGGAAAGAGCCAAGATGGCACATATCCCGCTGATGATCGCGCCACTGATCATTTATAATATCGTCGCGATGGGTTTCGCGGGAGACACCGGTACGATTGCCGATACCTGGGCAGGAGTCATCGTCAGTCTGCCGATGCTTTCCGGTGAAGTCTGGCAGATGACACTAGGTGACCTGATGATTACATTCGGACTTTTTCTGCTATTCTTCGAGATCATGAAATCGACCCGGATCGGATCGGCTTCGATCATCGACCATCTCGTCTCAACGCTGCTATTCGTTGTCTATCTGGTCGAATTCCTGCTCGTTCCTTTTGCAGCCCATGCGGTCTTCTTCCTCCTCATGGTCATTACATTCGTGGACGTGATAGCAGGTTTTTCCGTCTCGATCCGAGCGGCCACCAGGGATGTTACCCTTGGCGACCGCTATTGACCGGGATTGAGTGCGGCGCTTAGCCGCCCGCTACAGCCGTCAGGTTGCAGGCCTCGATTGCGGCAATGGCGCAAGCCTCGTCATTGTCAGAAGTGTCACCTGAAATTCCAACCACGGCGACGATCTCTCCGCGCAGATCCTTGGCTACGACAGCCCCAGGCACCGGCAATATTCCACCGGGTATCGTCGCCCCCATGCCTGCCAGAAAATGCGGTCTGTCGCCCGCCTGATTTTGCATCCATCGTGAGCCGGCCCCAACAGCAAGTGCGGCGCGGACCTTGCCACTCGCCATATCGAAACGGCCGTTCGAAGTGCCATCCTGTGCCTGATAGGCCCTAAGCGTGCCCCCTGCATCGTAAACGCAAACGCCGATCGGCTGAATTTCCAGCTCCTTGGCTTTTGCGAAAGCTTCGCGGATCATCTTGTTGGCCCGCGCAAGCGACAGTTTGGCCATACTGGTCCTCCTTGAACAAATGTTTGAACTTGATTTCGACGCCAGTGATAGGCAAGCCGAAACCATCTGCAAACCCGCTATTTGATTTTTTGGCAGCCTTGGCAAATAAGTGTGCCAAACAATCTATCGACTTCCGACAACACTCGTACGGTGAAATCCTCATGCGCGCATTCGACCTACCTGGCCGATCCCCCGTATATGCGACCAATGGAATTGTCGCGACCTCCCACCCACTTGGAAGCGCAACGGCCCTCGCAATTCTCCGTGAGGGGGGTAATGCGATGGATGCAGCGCTTGCCGCTTCAGCCACGCTTTTGACCGTAGAGCCACATATGACCGGTATCGGCGGCGACTGTTTCGCGATTGTCGCAGAACCTGACGGCAGGGTTCACGCAATCAATGGCTCGGGCCGAGCGCCGAAAAACGCGCACCTTGAATGGTTTGTTGAGAACAGAATCGATTCCATCGACATTACCTCGCCTCATGCGGTCACAACGCCGGGCGCTCTGCGGGCATGGGAAAAATTGCACGCGCGATTCGGCTCGTTCGACTGGAAGCGCCTTTTTGCCGATAGCCTTGGCTATTCCCGCGATGGATTTCCAGTTGGACCACGCGTCGCGCGCGATTGGGCATTGCTCGAAGAAAAAATTTCAGCCCACGAAGGCGGTCGAAAGCACCTGCTGTTCGACGGCAAGGTACCGGTAACGGGTCAGCGCATTGCTTTCCCCGCGCTCGCAAACGTAATCGAAAGAATCGCCAAGGAAGGCGTCGGCGCGTTTTACGAGGGAATGATAGCCCAGGAAATCGCAGAGACAGTGCAAGCACTTGGCGGTTTTCTGTCCGAGGAGGACCTTGCCGAATGCAAAGCCGACTGGGTAGAGCCGATCTCGACTCGCTTCCGCGGGCACGACATTCTCGAAATACCCCCGAATGGACAGGGCATCACGGCGCTTATTCTGCTTAATATGCTTGAAGACCAGCGCAGCAACTTCGCCCCGGTGTCACCGGAGCGCATGCATCAGGCTATTGAATATGCGCGACTTGGCTATGCCGTGCGCGATGCGCATGTCGCCGACATCGCACACATGAAAACCCCGGTAGAGCAGCTGCTATCGCTGGAAATGGCCCGTAACCTGGCCGCGCAGTTCGACCCGAAAAGACGCAATCCGGCGATTGACGTTCCCAAAACGCCGGGATCGAATACGATCTACCTGTCTGTCGTGGATCGCGAGGGAATGGCGGTTTCCTTCATCAATTCTGTATTTTCCGGCTTCGGAACCGGCATTGTTACACCGAGGACAGGCATCGTGCTGCAGAACAGGGGATCGGGATTTGTCATCAAGGAAGGCCATCCGAACGCGATTGGCCCCGGCAAACGCCCGCTCCACACCATCATTCCTTCCATGGTAATGAAGGATGGCAAACCCACACACGTTTTTGGTGTTATGGGTGGAGCCTACCAGGCGGCCGGTCAGGCTTACGTGCTTCAAAACCTGTTCGATTTCGGCATGGATCCGCAAGAGGCGCTTGATTGCACGCGCGTTTTCTGGGATCCGGCCGGTAACATTCTTGCCGAATCAGGGATGTCCCAGAATATATTCAATGCGCTCGAGGCC
>JAHEHW010000015.1 GCA_024639745.1 Salaquimonas sp.
GTTGCCATCAGCATCAAATCGTTGAAATCGCCAAGATGGCCGATGCGGAAGACCTTATCCGCAACCTTTGAAAGGCCATTGCCGAGCGAAATGTCGTAGTGTTCAAGTGTCGTTTTCCGGAAAGCATCCGCGCTGTGTCCCTCGGGCATGATGACGGCCGTCAAAACCCCGCTTTCGTGCCCCTGTTGCGCGCAAAGAACTTCCATACCCCATACGCGAACCGCTGAGCGGGTTGCCGCGCCATGCCGGCTATGGCGAGCGAACACGTTCGCAAGTCCTTCCTCATGCAGCATGTCAATCGCCTCGATCAGGCCGTAAAGCAAATTGGTGGCCGGCGTGTAAGGGAAGAAACCATTTGCATTGGGTCCCAGCATGTCTGCCCAGTCCCAATAGCTACGCTGGAGCTTTGCATACTTGTTTGCGGCAAGTGCCTTTCCGCTGACTGCGTTGAACGACAGCCCGGGAGGCAGCATCAGACCTTTCTGCGACCCGGAAACGGTAACGTCGACGCCCCACTCGTCGTGACGATAGTCGAGCGATGCAAGACCCGAGATCGTGTCTACCATAAACAGGGCAGGGTGGTTTGCTCGGTCGATCGCCTGACGAATTTCCAAGATGGGTGAGACACTGCCGGTCGAAGTCTCGTTGTGGACGATACAGACCGCCTTGATCAAATGGTCCTTGTCCTCTGCGAGTCGCGCCTCGATCGCTGAAGGGTCCGCCCCGCCGCGCCAGTCCCCTTCGATAAACTCTGGCTCAAGCCCGATTTTCTCGGCCAGTTTCTTCCATGTCGCCGCAAAATGCCCGGTTTCGTACATCAGGACTTTGTCGCCCGGGGACAGGGTATTCACCAATGCCGCTTCCCAGGCGCCAGTTCCTGATGCCGGATAGATGAAGACGTGCTTCTCGGTGCGGAATATCGATTTGATCCCCTCAAGTGCTTTTTTGCCAATCTTTTGGAATTCGGGACCCCTATGGTCGATCACCTGACGAGAAATCGCGCTGAGAATACGATCGGGGACCGCGCTTGGTCCGGGAATCTGCAAGAAATGGCGACCAACCTGCCGCATACTAACTCCTTAGAATAAACCCCTTTCCCAAGGAACATAAGTTCATGCTATTCGCAAGGTGCCGGCACCACTTTGCCAACGGATTGACGTGGTTGCGCCACGTCCAAGTTTGTGCATATGTAATTTTGAATTCAAAATGCAGTCAAGAAATTTCTTCGGGTAATTTTGAATAGGGTCGGCTTGATGTTGAGGAACAGCAGCATCTTGGCAGAGCGGTTAAAGGGTGCAGTCGAAGGCGAATTGCATTTCGACCCTATTTCGCGCGGGCTGTACGCTACGGACGCTTCGATCTATCAGATGATGCCGGTTGGCGTACTCGCGCCGAAATCGGTTTCCGATGTGAAATCAGCCATTGAATTATCTGCCGAACAGGGGATCCCGGTACTGGCCCGTGGCGGTGGTACGTCGCAATGTGGGCAGACCGTCAATGAAGCGTTGGTTCTGGACAATACGCGCCATCTGAACCGGTTGATCGAACTGGATATCGAAAATCGTCGCTGCGTCGTCGAGCCTGGCATGGTCCTCGACGAGTTGAACCGGATACTCAAACCTCATGGACTATGGTTTCCGGTCGACGTTTCGACTGCGTCCCGCGCCACCATCGGCGGCATGGCCGGCAACAATTCCTGTGGTGGAAAATCGATACGCTACGGCATGATGCGAGACAATGTTCTGTCTGTCGACGCGATCATGGCGGACGGCATGATCGCGCATTTCGGACCTGTCGAGCCTGCCAAGATTGATATGGAGAATGGGTTCGGGGCACTTGTGAAGGATATGCTGGCGCTCGGCAAACGCGAATCAGCGGAAATCGCTAACCGTTTCCCGAATGTGATGCGCCGCGTTGGCGGATATAACATCGATGCGTTGGCCCCCGGGAATACGCCGAACAATCTTTCTCACCTACTGGTGGGTTCGGAAGGCACGCTTGCTTATTCGACGGCAATCGAACTGAAACTTTCACCGCTGCCCGGTGAAAAGGTGATGGGGGTTTGCCATTTTCCTACCTTCTATTCGGCGATGGATGCGGCGCAACACCTGGTGACACTTGACCCACTTTCGGTGGAACTGGTCGATGCCACCATGATCGGTCTTGCCCGCGACATTCCTATTTTTCGAAAGACGATGGAGGAATTCGTTACCGACCGGCCGGAAGCCCTTCTGCTTGTGGAATTTGCTGATGGTGAAGGAAGCGCGAATCGCAAAAAGCTCGATCGGCTGGAAGAAATGATGGGTGATCTGGGATTTTCCTGGAGCGGCGAGGGCAGTAAGTGGGGTGGTGCTACACGCGTTGAAGATCCCGGACTACAAAATGCCATAGCAGAGGTTCGGAAATCGGGCCTCAACATAATGATGTCGATGAAGGATGAAGGAAAGCCGGTATCCTTTGTCGAGGATTGCGCGGTCGAACTGCCAGACCTTGCCGAATATACCTCGAAGCTGACGGAGATATTCGAAAAGCACGGAACGAAAGGAACGTGGTACGCGCACGCCTCGGTTGGTTGCCTTCATGTCCGCCCCGTGCTGAATCTCAAACTCGACAAGGATGCGCGCACAATGCGAGCGATCGCCGAAGAGGCCTTCGATCTGGTTCAGGCCTACAAGGGGTCTCATTCGGGCGAACATGGTGACGGCATCGTTCGATCCGAATTCCACGAAAAAATGTTCGGAAAGCGCATGGTCGAAGCTTTCGGCGAGGTAAAACAGCGCTTCGATCCCAAGGGGGTCTTCAACCCCGGAAAGATCGTCGATCCGCCTAAGATGGATGATCGTCGGCTTTTCCGCTACGGCCCCGAATACAAGGCGGACGATATAAATATGGCTCTGGACTGGTCGGCCTGGCCCGGTAAAGCCGGTGGTTTCCAGGGCGCCGTTGAGATGTGCAACAACAACGGCGCCTGCCGGAAACTCAAGGGTGGCGTTATGTGCCCGTCTTACCGGGTTACCCGTCAGGAGCAGGATTTGACCCGGGGGCGGGCCAATGCCCTGCGGCTTGCGATATCAGGGCAACTTGGAAAAGACGCCTTCACATCCGACCAGATGGCCGAGGTCATGAAGCTCTGCGTTTCGTGCAAGGGCTGCAAGCGGGAATGCCCAACCGGCGTGGACATGGCGCGGATGAAAATAGAGTTTCTGGCCGCAAGGGCAGAGAAAAATGGCGTTAGCGTGCATGACCGGATGGTGGGATATCTTCCGCGCTACGCACCTGTCGCAGCGAGAATTCCTTGGCTTATGAACCTGCGCAACCAGATACCGGGACTGGCGCACTTGCTGGAAGGTCCAACTGGCTTCACTGCAAAAAGAAAATTGCCGTTCTGGTCAGCAAACCCGTTTGCGGAAAAGGAAATGATAACGACTGAAACACCGGACGCAGTGCTTTTTGCCGATTGCTTCAACCGGTATTTCGAACCGGAGAATATCCGTGCGGCAATCAAGGTAATGGCTGCCGGTGGCGTGAAACTCGCTGCATCAGTGCCGGGTGGTCGCCCGCTCTGCTGTGGCCGCACATTCCTCTCCGTGGGCCTGGTTGAAGAAGCCAGAAGGGAAGCTACCCGCCTGGTCGAGGCGCTTTTACCGTTCGTGGAAAAGAGTATACCGGTGATTGGGCTTGAGCCGTCCTGTCTCCTGACATTGCGCGATGAAATTCCATCATTGATACCGGGTTCGGAATCGGAATTGCTCGCGGAACGGGCTAAGCTGTTGGAAGAGTTCATTTCCGAGGCCCGGCAGAAAGACCGGCTTCGGCTGCCTCTCAGGGCGCTGGACCAAAAAATCTTGCTCCATAATCATTGCCACCAGAAAGCAATGGCAACGACGAATGCGATGGCGGATACCTTGTCTTTAATACCGGAAACAACCGTGGAAACCGTAGAGACGAGCTGCTGTGGGATGGCTGGCTCTTTTGGTTACAAGACAGATACTTATGACACATCGATCCGTATGGCCGAGCTTGATTTGCTGCCAGCGGTCCGCAAAGCCGGGGAAAGGTCCTATATCGTCGCAAACGGGACATCATGTCGCCATCAGGTAAAAGATGGCGCAGGCAGAAAACCGGTCCACGTGGCGCAGCTTTTGGAATTGGCGCTTGATGAGGAGGTAGAAAAACGGTGAACCTTACTCAATCTCCCGAGCCGATCAGCAGACGATCGCTCCATGAAGAACTGGTTGCCCGGCTTCGGACAATGATTGTCGATGGCACTATGGCGCCTGGCATGAAGGTGCCCGAGAAGGACCTTTGTGAACGGTTCGCCGTTTCCCGAACGCCGTTGCGCGAAGCGTTGAAAGTCCTGGCAGCCGATGGACTGGTGTATCTCGAACCGAATCGCGGAGCCTGGGTTACCGAGCTGACGGAATCCGAGGTATCGGAGGTTTTTCCCGTTTTGGGAGCGCTTGAAGCCCTGTCAGGGGAACTTGCGTGCGAGAATATCATGGACGAGGAACTGGCTGCGCTTCGGCAGCATCATGATCAGATGATTCTAAGCTACAAAGAGCAGGATCTGGACGGTTATTTCCAGGCAAACCAGCGGATTCATGCCGGTATCCTTTCGGCGGCGAGGAACGAAACGCTGGTGGTCCAGTGCGAAGCATTATCCGCTCGCATGCAGCGGGCGCGCTATGTCGCCAATATTTCCGAGGACAGGTGGGTCGAGGCGGTGAGCGAGCATGAGGAGATCATTGCTGCGCTGGAAGCCAAGGATGGAAAAGCGCTGGGCGAAATCCTCAAAAAGCATATGTACAACAAACAGTTGTCAATTCTCAAATGGCTGGACGCCAATCGGGAAACCGCTGCCTAACTGGTAATTCTTATTCGCGCCAGTGAATGCGGGTGAGCTTTCCCTGCCAGTCAAGCGATGCCGTAAGCGGATCGATATTTTTCTCCAGCCAGTATCCGTCCAGCCCCAGGCACTCTGACACACTTCCTCCGCCCGGCACAATGAGATCGGTTTCCAGACGGTCCTCATAGACGGGATCGCTGAAGCCGGGGCGATAGCCGCTCAATTTGATCCAGCTTTTTGCAATATCTTCTTCATCGGGATTAGTGATTGTCAGCTGGAGCGGTCGGTCGCTGTCGCAAGCCTCCGAATCGAGCGCAAACGATATACCTACGGCTTGGCGCCGCGCCTCCTCCATACGTCGATTGGTGACATACCAGCCGACGAAAACCACAATCAAAATGACGACGCTTCCGATAATCCGAATTGCGTAATCCGGAAAACGCAAGGCGAGAATGCCAACCAGCAACATGAGGAGCGCGAACGCTACAGCAACCATTATATGCCCTTCTGAAATATGAACCTGATCATCTCTGCAATGATAGCCCTGAAATATTTACGCTTTCGGTGTTCGCCAATGCGCCAAAAGGCGTTGTTGATATTGATCACGGCGTCGCCGCTGCATTTGCGGCCGATACCTCGTCCTCATCGACGGATGGTTTGATCAGGCAGAGTCTGAGCAGAGGCGGTACAGTGAGTAAGGTGAGAAAAGCGGACATGCAAAGACCGCCGACGACAACCGCGCCCAATCCGCGATAAAGCTCCGATCCTTCACCGGGAAATACAACCAATGGCAACATGCCCATGATACTGGTCAATGTCGACATGAAGATCGGCCGTATTCGGTTCCGGGTTGCTTCTTCAATCGCCTCGCTCACGCCCATCCCTATTTCACGCAGCTGATAGTTGGTCTGGTGTACGATCAGGATCGCATTGTTGACCACGATGCCGACGAGAATGATGAAGCCGAGCAGTGTAAGCATATCGAGCGGTTGGGTCTGGAAAATGTTGAGCAATGCAAGCCCGCCGACCCCGCCTGCCGCCGCCACCGGTACTGAGATGAGGATGACGAGTGGCAGGATGAAGCTTTCGAACAGGATCGCCATCACGAGAAAAACGATAACGATTGCCACCGCAAGGTTGATCTGGATTGCATCCCAGGTTTGGCTCAACTGGTCAGCTGTACCCGAAACCGAGAGACGGACCCCGTTCGGCAGTCCTTGATCTTCAAGAACGGACACGACCGCGTTGTCCAGAATTTCGACTGCCGCCTCAAGAGGTAGCTCTTCCGAGGGGCGGACTTCGAGGGTTACCGTACGAAGCCGGTCCCGGTGCCGGATTTCAGTCGGGCCGGCAGTGATGACGACATCCGCGAGTGCCGAAACGGGCACGATTTCCCCTGATGGCGTAACCACGGGGAAGCTGCCGACATCCTGCGTCCGTTGGCCCGACTGCAGCAGCGGGTCACTCTTAAGCATCAGATTCATGCGTTCCGCGCCGACCGTGATCTCCGCAACCCTCAGTCCGTCATTGAAAGCATCGACCGTCGCGGCGAGTTCGGAGCTTTGAAGACCCGCATCGGCCAGCCGCAGACGGTTTGGGATCAGTCGTATTTCAGGTGCGCCGAGTTCGAGTCCGGGAATGGGCCGGAACTGGTGACCTTCGGAGCGAGGCAGCAGACCGGAAACCATGCCGGCCGCTTGACCTGCGACCGATAGGATTTCGGCAAGATTCTGACCGGAAATGTTGAGTTCGATCGTACGTCCGCCGCCGATACCGCGTCCGAAGAGTGAGGGTTGGGTCATAAAGCCGAAGGTGCCGGGTTCCGCGAACACGGGACGGGAAAGGACGGGAATGAGTTCGCTGGCGCGCTTTCCGTCAACTGCGGAAGCACCGACGAAACTGTTGCCCGGCGTGGCGACGAAGAAGAAATTGTCGATCGCCGGCGTCCCGTCTTCGGCCTCAGATTTTCCGTCAAGCGACCAGAGAGGTTCAGCTACCCTTTCAATACGTTCGGCGATCGATTGGGTTGTCAGCAGATTATAGCCAGGCGGCGGGATTATCACTCCGAAGACCAGGTTGCGATTGCCTTCCGGTAGATATTCGAGTTTTGGAAGGAATGTAACAGCTGCAAAAGCTGCTCCACCACCGATGAGGCCTACCATCAGAATGCCGAGCAAACGGTGCTGAACGGTCATTCGCACATATGCCATGACAGCCGCGCTGAACGAACGGCCAAAATGGTCGATCCCCCATAAGCTTATTTTCTTATGATCGCCTTCAACGAGCAAACGCCGGGCTAGGGCAGGGATGACCGTAACTGCTACGATCAGCGACAAAAGGACGGATACCGATATCGCAACGGCGATATCCCGGAACAATTGCCCGGCTTCAAGCGCCATGGTCAGGATCGGAACAAATACGAGAACGGTCGTCAGCGCGGATACAAGTATGGCGCCCCAAACCTGTTTGGCGCCTTTTTCAGCGGCTTCTTTTCGAGAATAGCCTTCCTCCCGCAATCGGTAGATGTTTTCCAGCACGACAATTGCCGCATCGACAATCATACCGACCGCAAAAGCGATCCCGGCAAGCGAAATTACGTTTAGCGTCCGGCCTGTTGCTGCCATTGCCACAAAAGTCGCCACGATCGAAACGGGTATCGAAAGAGCGACAACAAGGGTTGCTCGCGGGCTTCGGAGAAACAGCATCAGAATAATGACGGCAAGCACGCCGCCGATATAAATATTCTGCGTAACGAGGTTGATTGCCCCGTCAATGTAAATTGTTTCGTCGTAGACCTGTTTCAGGTTTAGTCCGCGCGCAGCGACCGGTCCCTCGGCTAATTCCGAAAGCACTGTCTGCACCGATTCCATGGTCTCAATGACGTTCGCGCCTGGGTCTCGAACGATATTGAAGACGAGCGCCGGTTGTCCTCTGTATCGGAGCTTCGTTGTCGACTCCGGATAGCCGAACCGCACCTTGGCGACATCGGAAAGCCTGACTCTCCCTATTTTACCGCTCATCGCCTCAGACACCAGCACAACACTGTTGAGCGCTTCGACCGTGTTGAGATCGCCTTCCGCCCTTACGACATAGCGGCGCTTGCCTTCATCCACGTCGCCGGCCGAGATTGAGATGTTTTCAGCCCGCAGTTTCTGGACAATCCCAGAAACGGTTAAGCCAAACCGTGATAGCCGCTCCGGATCGACGGTAATCTGAAGTTCACGTGTCACTCCGCCATATACATTGACCGCGGAAACGCCTTCCACACGCTCGATACGATCCTTGATGACATCTTCGATGAAGTCGCCATAGGTCGACATATCACGTGTGTTTCCTTCACTTGGCGTAAGCACGACCCAGGCAATCGGACTGTCGTCGGATCCCGAAGTGTCGATCGAGGGTTCGCCAGCCTCGTTCGGGTAATCGCCCACCCGGTCGAGACGATTGGAAACCAGCAGCAACGTCCGATCCATTTCCGTGCCGAGGGCAAATTCGAGGGTTACTTCCGCCTGACCGGTGCGGGCTCGAGAAGTCATTAGTTCAAGACCGTCGAGACCGCGAAAGGCGTCTTCCTGAGGATTGATGATCTCTCGCTCGATTTCTGCCGGCGCCGCCCCCGGCCAGTCCGTTTTCACGACCACAACTGGTTTGCGCACGTCTGGCGCAAGTTGGATCGGGATGCGGTTGAGGGCAATCATGCCAAACAGAACGGCCATGACTACAACGGCGATTACCGCAATTGGGCGTTCGATCGAGTAGCGGATAATATCCATGCAGATGCGTTCCTTTGCCGCCTTTATCCGCTCATTGCTGCTTCATGGGCTCGATGGGTTGGCCTGGTCTCAAACGCTCATTGCCACGCACAACAACCGTGTCGCCTGCATTAATACCGCTCAGCACCTCAAACCGTTCACCGACCGCATTTCCGATAGCGATTTCTTTTACCATCGCTTTTCCATCTACGTTGACAAATACGGTCCAGCCATCACTCGACTGCACGAGAGCATCTTTGGGAACCGTCAGAACTTCCCGCGAAGCGCCGACGGGGATGGAAACGGTGATTGATTGGCCGACGGCAAACCCCTTTTCTGCAATAAGTTCGGAAGATGAGAAACGTACGGGGCGGGTGCGGGTGGCGGCTTCTTCAATCGGCAATATTGCTCTCACGACAAGATCGATTGCATCGCCACTCTCGCGTGTGGCGTTGACCCGCATATTCGACTTAAGGCCGGAGATATATTGTGCCGGGACGCTGGCCTCCACCTCCAGGGCGTCGGTATCCAGAAGTCGCCCGACATTCGCGCCAACCTGAATATACTGCCCGGGATTGATCGTCACGGCAGTAACAATCCCGCTATAAGGCGCAATTATTCTTGAGCGGTCCAGGCGGTACTGGGCTTCCGACTGGCTGCTTTCAGCAACCCGCATTCGGGCATTGGCTTCTGCCAACTGACTTTTTGCCTGAAGAAAAGCTCCGCGTAGTTCATCAAGCCGTCCCTCGGAGAAAGCGGCCGTATCCCTGAGTTGCTCGATCCGCTCATAATTCGTTGAAGCAAGCTGCAGGCGAGCCTCGGCGACACCCACTCCAGCCTTGGCTTCGGCCAGATGCGCTTGCGCCTGCTCAAGTTTGATCGATAGTAATTCATCGTCGATCACGGCCAAGACGTCTCCGGCGGAGACAGACTGACCCTCGATGATCGAGACGCTTTTCACATAGCCCTCGGTTCTCGAGGCAACCGCGCCCTCACGTTCCGCAACGATTTCGGCGAAAACCGGCACGGTTTCGGACATCGCCCGCATCTCCACGGTTTCAACCCCTACAATTGCGGCCGAACCCTGCGCAAATCCGACCCGCGGCCAGAGCGTTAAAAGCGTCACTATCAACAGCAAGAGCCGGACAGCGCGTTCGTTAAGGTGGGGCATTTTGAGGGTCTCTCGGGTTTTCATAGAGATTGGGCAACTCACCGAATAATCAAACCCCACCGGAATTCAACAAGTTTGATGCAAGCGGCGGGGACCCAGCGTTCGGCGTCGAAGACATTTTTTTGAATAAGACTTCTAAAAAGTGACATAATGCAATATTATATATGAAAAATAATATGTGACCGCGGGTAATCAGTTGGGAGGTGCGGAGCACATGTCGATCCAAAACAGGCACGGCAGCATACAGCCGCCAGTCAATCTCGAATCCGGTCGCCGCGTTTGTGTGGATTGTGCCAGCCGGCAGACCGGATTATGCAGCGTTATAGATCCGGCACAATTATCGCAGTTGAGGCAACACGGGCGCATTGTTACGCTTACCGCGGGACAGGAATTGCTAGGTCAGGAGGAAGTGGGCACTGTTGCCGGCAGTATGCGTAGTGGCATCTTGAAACTGTCCCGAGTGCAGCGCAACGGAACGGAATTCGTTACTCAGCTGTTCTTTCCCGGCGATCTCATTCTGCTTTCAGAGAAAAGCACCGAAGGTTTCGCGGTCGAGGCAGCAAGCAAAGGAGAAATCTGCCTCATTGATTATAATGACCTTCTCGAAATCGTCTTATCGTGCGACCGAACCCGGCAGAAGGCGGTGAAACTGATCGCCGAGGAACTCGAAGTTTGCCAGGATTGGGTCGTTAAAATGGGTGTGTCTCCGGTAGCTGAACGCCTTGCTTTTTTGCTTCTGGGTTTGGCTGAACGATCTGTCGCACATGGGCAGGTACCCGATGCGTTTGGTGAAATCACGCTCAGCCTGCCGGTTTCACGTAAGAATATCGCAGCGTTTCTGGGAACGACGATCGAGTCCCTCAGTAGGCAGATGCATGCTCTTGCTCGCTCCGGGACCATCCGTATTGGGAGAGGGCGGCAACTTAGCGTAAGATCGATGGAAAAGTTGCGGAGGGCAGCCCAATCATGAGGTGGGCGATCTGCAGCTTTGGCTCCGGTCAGACTCGAGCTCGCGCTCTCATGCCCTGCAAATGCCGCATCGGCCAAAAGTCCGGGCCATTCTTGAAAATACCTCGAAACTAGTTCTATTGAATCGGGCCACTGAACCGCATAAACCAAAATTTGGTACCATTTTTGTTGTCGTGAGCACCCGTTGATTGATGGCGGGCAAACATAAGTTGAATGCCGAGGCCAAAGGTCGAATGGACGATGTGCCGTTATTTTTATCGGTGGTATAGCCATCTCGGATAGTGCGCAGAGCTGAAAAATGGTCGAGAAGGGGCTATGGAGAGACTCGAGCGACAGCAAAACGGAGAGAGAGTAGATGTATTCGATCGTCTGGTGAAGGAACGGCTCTATGACCTGCCGCCCGACCAGATAGCGGAATTCAAGCAGGTAGCGCGCATAAAGGAATATGAATCCGGCACGGTATTGATCGGCGAAGATGAAAAACCGGATATTATCGGCGGCGTAATTGCCGGCGTGTTGCGCGAACAGAAGAATACGCGAGATGGCAAGACCCATATCGTGGACTTCAGATTTCCGGGCAACAGTTTCGGCCATCTTGACGATACACCTTCAAATGTATCGGTAGAAGTGGCTACGGATGCGGTTGTCTGGATAGCGGACAGGCGGACTTTCGCACGGCTTGCGGATCGACACCGGGTCTTTTTCGATTTGTTTTTCGGCAGCGCGCTTCAGGACCTGGATTTCGCTAGACGGCAGATATTGCTCCTGGCAAGCGGGAATCTGAACCAGAAGCTTGCGTGGTTTCTGCTTCAGTTTCTCGAAACCGGTTCTGAAAATCAGACCAATTGCATTCGGATTCCGGTAAGTCGCAAGGATATCGCAGATTACCTTGGTACGACGCTGGAATCGATCAGTCGCTTCATGGCTGGATTGGAGGCAAATGGCGTCATCGAGTTCAAGAAGCGTGATGCAATCCTCGTTCACGACCTTGAAAGCCTGAAAAATTTGGCTGACGAAGTATCCGACATCGGAAGCAAAAACGGTGGATGATTTCTGTGCTGCGCTTATCGGTACGATGGCGAAGTCAGCAGTCCGCTGCTACGAATGAATTTTTGGCTGCGGGCCGTCATATGATTGAAGTCTGGCGCAAACTGGAGAGGATCGGCATTAGGGCCGCAAACAGGAACGAGTTGCAAATGCAGATTAAGGAAGTTTTTGTGCCTCGTAATGTTTCTTCAGCCGGTGCTTCTGCCAGTTTTCTAGCGCGGGCCAGCTACTTGGTAGGATTGGCATGCCTCGTGATGTTCCTTATCGCCGCGGCGTTGAGCATATTTACTCAGAACATCGCGATTATAATGGGTACCAAGCTACTTATTCTGCTCTTCGCCGGGTCCCG
>JAHEHW010000268.1 GCA_024639745.1 Salaquimonas sp.
ATTTATCCCGGTGAATTTTTCGCCCTTCTCGGACCTTCGGGCTGCGGAAAGACAACCCTCTTGCGAATGCTTGCCGGGTTCGAAACACCGACATCGGGCGATATCCTGCTAAATGGCAGCGATATCTCTGCGGTCCCGCCGAACAAACGGCCCATTAACATGATGTTTCAGTCCTATGCGCTGTTTCCGCATCTGAACGTCGAGCAGAATATCGCATTCGGACTCAAACGGTCGGGCATGGAGAAGGGGGCGATCGAAGAGCGAACCCGCGAAATGTTGCGCCTAGTGCGCATGGAGCAATTCTCAAAGCGTCGCCCGCACCAGATGTCCGGCGGTCAGCGCCAACGGGTCGCGCTTGCCCGGGCACTCGCGAAGAATCCGAAACTGCTCCTTCTCGACGAACCGCTCGGAGCTCTCGACGCCAAGCTGCGCGAATCGACCCAGTTCGAGTTGGTCAACATACAGGAAAAGCTCGGCACGACCTTTGTAATCGTAACGCACGATCAGGAAGAGGCGATGACGGTCGCGACTCGTATCGGCGTGATGAACAACGGCGTCCTGGCCCAGGTCGATACACCGGCTGATATCTACGAGAATCCGTCAAACAGCTTTGTTGCGGATTTCATCGGCGACGTAAACCTGCTTGAAGGCATTATCGAAGCGCATCAAACGCCGGATAATGACCAGGGCGACACCCTGGTCGATATCCGGCCCGAGGGTCTCGATACCGTTTTTGTCGCGCGTAGTTCCACCAAGTTGAAGCCCGGCGAGCGCGCTTCGCTGGCGATTCGCCCGGAAAAGATCGTGATTTCCAAGGAAAAGCCTGCTGACGTCGCCAATATGGTGGAAGGAACTGTTGATGATATCGCCTATATCGGCAATCTCTCGACCTACTATGTGCGGCTCGACGACGGGCACATCATCAAGGCTCAGGAAGCCAATCGACGCCGTATCGCCAATCGTGAGATTACCTGGGAGGACCGTGTCTGGCTGTCATGGCGGGCAGGTGCCGGCATCATTCTAAAGGATTGAGGAACGGGTGATGCAGGGAAAATATCGCAAGCTCATCCTGATCGGGATACCTTACCTCTGGTTGGTCATCTTCTTCCTGTTACCATTTCTGATCGTTCTGAAGATCGCGCTCTCGGACCCGGCGGTTTCGATCCCGCCATACACGCCGACGCTGGATGTGTTCCGCGGTTGGGCCGAATGGAAAGCCTTTCTGGTAAAGCTCGATTTCGACAATTTTCAGTGGTTGCTTGATGATGCGCTTTACATTAGCTCATACCTCTCAAGCCTCCAGATCGCTTCGATCTCCACGTTCCTCACTTTGATGATCGGATTCCCGCTTGCTTATGGCATGGCCCGTGCGCCGGATAATTGGCGGCCTGTGCTCCTGACGCTGATCATCCTGCCATTCTGGACCAGCTTCCTGATCCGCGTCTACGCGTGGATTGGCATTCTCAAAACGGAGGGATTGCTGAATCAGTTTCTGATGATGTTGGGTGTCATCGACGAACCCCTCATCATCCTGAACACGCTGCCCGCCGTTTATATCGGTATCATCTACAGCTACCTACCTTTCATGGTGCTGCCGATCTATTCGACGCTGGAAAAAATGGATGAGTCGCTGCTTGAGGCCGCGATCGATCTAGGCTGCAACAAGATGTCTGCTTTCTGGCTCGTGACCGTACCGCTGGCATTGCCCGGGATTGTTGCCGGCTGCTTTCTCGTCTTCATTCCGGCCGTCGGCGAATTCGTGATTCCGGACCTTCTCGGCGGTGCCAGGACGCTGATGATCGGCAAGGTACTGTGGACGGAGTTCTTCAACAATCGTGACTGGACCGTCGCGTCGGCAGTCGCGGTTGTGCTGCTGTTGATCCTCGTCATTCCGATCGTCGTGTTTCAGAAAATCATCGAACGTCAGCAGGAGAAAGCCTGATGCGCCGCTTTACCTGGTTCAATGCGACCTCTCTGACCTTCGGTTTCACCTTCCTCTATTTGCCGATCATCCTGTTGATCATCTTTTCGTTCAACGAATCGCGGCTCGTCACGGTGTGGGCCGGGTTTTCGACGAAGTGGTACGGCGAATTGATGCAGAACGAAGCGATGCTGGATGCTGCATGGGTGACGCTAAGGGTGGCATTCTTCTCTGCGACGATCGCCTGTTTCCTGGGCACCATGGCGGCGCTCGTTCTGGTCAGGACCGGTCGATTCTATGGGCGCACGCTGTTTTCGGGGATGATTTATGCGCCGCTTGTCATGCCGGAAGTCATCACCGGTCTGTCCCTTCTCCTGCTTTTCATCGCGATCGGTCTCGACCGCGGCCTGATCACAGTTATTCTGGCCCATACCACCTTTTGCATGTGCTATTGCGCTGTGGTGGTTTCCTCGCGACTGGTCAGTTTCGACCGTAGCGTCGAAGAGGCGGCTCTCGATCTTGGCGCGACACCGCTCGATGCATTTTTCTCGGTGACCCTGCCCATCATCGCGCCTGCTGTTGTCGCCGGCTGGCTCCTGTCGTTCACCCTTTCGCTCGACGATCTCGTGATCGCGTCTTTTACCACCGGGCCGGGTGCCACCACCCTGCCGATCAAGATCTATTCGGCGGTCAGATTGGGGGTTTCACCGGAAATCAACGCGCTTTCCACGATTCTCATCACGGTGGTCACGATCGGTGTCGTGACCGCATCGCTGATCGACAAGCGCATTTCCAAGTCTCGGAGCTGAAGGGCGGGGTCAAACCTCCGCCAATCCGTGTTCCAGATCTGCGATTATGTCCTCGACATCTTCGATTCCGATCGAAAGCCGCACGACGTCGGGGCCCGCACCGGCCGCCGTTTTCTGTTCATCGCTCAACTGCCGGTGCGTCGTTGAGGCCGGATGAATGATCAGGCTTTTGGTGTCGCCGATATTGGCGACATGCGAGAGCAGATTGGTCTGGGAAACCAGTTTGACGCCGGCCTCATATCCGCCTTTCACGCCGAAAGTGAAAACCGATCCGGCGCCCTTTGGCATATATTTGCCGGCGAGCGAATGGTATGGATCGCCGTCAAGACCCGCATAGCGCACCCATTCGACCTTGTCGTGTTGCGATAGCCATTTCGCCACCGCCAGTGCGTTGTCGCTATGTTTCTGCATCCGAAGGGGCAGCGTTTCTATTCCTGTTGCGATCAGGAACGCATTCATGGGAGATATGGCGGCACCCAGATCGCGGAGACCGAGCACCCGGCAGGCTATGGCGAAGGCGAAATTGCCGAAGGTTTCATAAAGTACCATGCCCTGATATTCGGGCCTTGGCGCTGTCAGCATCGGATAGCGATCCGTTGCGCCCCAGTCGAATGTTCCGCCATCGACAATGACGCCACCCATTGAGTTGCCATGCCCGCCCATGAATTTTGTCAGAGAATGGACGACGATATCCGCGCCGTGCTCGATCGGGCGGCAGAGATATGGCGTCGCCATCGTGTTATCGACAATAAGCGGAACTCCTGCCTCTTTCGCGATTTTCGAAAGCGCTCCAATATCGGTGACGACACCGCCGGGATTGGCAAGGCTTTCGACGAAGATTGCCTTGGTCTTCTCCGTTACGGCTTTGCGAACCGCCGCGTGATCGTCCATATTGGCCCAGACCACGTTCCATCCAAACTTTTTGAAAGAGTGGTTGAACTGGTTGATCGAGCCGCCGTAGAGTCGCGTCGATGCAATGAATTCATCGCCCGGTTCCAAAAGCGTATGGAAGACGCCCAATTGAGCTGCGTGTCCA
>JAHEHW010000269.1 GCA_024639745.1 Salaquimonas sp.
CTCGCCCGACCTGGTTCCAGCTCCGGTTATGGGCGTGGTACCAATATGTCCCAGCATCCGGCAGTTCAAATTCGTACAAGAACTCCCCACCTGGTTCCACCGCAGCTTGCGTCAGGCCTGATACGCCATCCATAGAATTGATAATTCTTATTCCATGCCAATGGATTGAAGACGCTTCTTCAAGTTGATTCTTAAAATTGCAACGAAGTCTTTCGCCACGTCTGACCCTAATTTCGGGGCCAGGGGTCGTCCCGTTATAGACCCATAACTTCGATAACGGCGCGTCGGCGCCTCCCAGCGGGTAATCCAGTGGACGGGCGGCGAGCGCTAGTTCGTGCTCTCCGGACCAAGAGGAGCGGGTGAACAGACCTCCGGCAGCCCATGCGGCGGGTACGGCTGCGATCGTCGAAAGCAATTTGCGGCGTGTGAACAAAAACATACTCCGGATTTTGGATTTGAGGCATGGACGTGATGAATCCATTGTGCCAGTGCTGGCAGGCTTTATATCAAAACGACGACGCCCGGAAAGATAACTTGAGAGGGATTTACCCCATGACAAATGATCACATGCCCAATCGCAAGGAAAGACGGGCTGCTGCGGCACGTGGCGAAATGACGACCGAGAAATTCCTTCAGCTTGCCGATCAGTTCATCGATGTCGCCAACCGCTTGAACCAGAATATTCCAGCCACTGATCTTCACATGGCCTTTCTGTATGGCGCGGCGCGCTACAACGCCCATGTCTGCAAGAACGTCGTCGAACAGGAAGATCAGGAAGTTTTCGTTGAAGAGATGACAAAGGCCTACCAGGAGATGCTGCGCAACCACCTGGCAGACCCGGCTGTCTGACTGCCCTACTCGAACACAATCGCGGGGCCAGCTGCCATTTCCCGCTCGGCGTCCAGCCGTTCCATCACCTTCGCCGCGATATCGCGATAGATTTGCGCATGCGGTCCTTCGGGCTCGGCCACGACAATCGGCGTACCCTCGTCCGAATGAGCTCGGATATCCATGTGAAGCGGAACCCCGCCGAGGAACGGCACACCGATGCGTTCGGCTTCCGCTTGCGCTCCGCCGTGACCGAATATGTCGTGCTGCTCACCACAGCTCGGGCAGATGAAATAGCTCATATTTTCGACGATACCCAGAACCGGCACCTCGACACGGCGGAACATGTTCAGACCCTTCCGGGCATCGATCAGCGCAAGGTCCTGCGGCGTGGATACGATTACCGCCCCGGCAAGTGGCACTTGCTGCGCCATAGTCAATTGCGCATCACCCGTTCCGGGCGGCATGTCCACGACAAGGACATCAAGTTCGCCCCACTCCACTTCCCTAAGCATTTGGGTAAGGGCGGAGATCACCATTGGCCCACGCCAGATCATTGGCGTTTCCTCATCGACAAGGAAGCCCATGGACATGACCTTAAGGTCATACCCTTCCATCGGCTTGATGATCCGCCCGGAAACCTGCTGGGGACGACCGGAAATCTTCAAGAGACGCGGCATCGAGGGGCCGTATATGTCGGCATCAAGCACACCGACTTTGAGCCCGTTCGCCTGCAATGCGAGGGCAAGATTGACGCTGGTCGTCGATTTGCCGACCCCGCCCTTACCGGAGGCAACCGCGATAATCGCTTTGATCCCAGGGACGGCAGCCTTGTCAGGCTTCGGCGCCTGTTGAGGGCGCCCGGGCGTCGGGCTTCCGGCGCCTGCATGCCCCTGCATCGGAGGCGGCACGGAACCCATTTGCGCGGAGGAAGGAGCCGGCCTTACCGGTTCGCCTCCGGCGGGGGACGATCCGGGCTTCTTTTCGGCCGTCATTGCCACCATCACGCTTTTTACGCCTTCGATATCCCCCACGATTTTCTCTGCCGCCTGGCGCATCGGTTCGAGATCATTGGCTTTCTCGGCTGGCACCGAAAGGGAAAACATCACCTTCCCGTCCGCTATGAAAATCTCCGATACCATACCGAGATCGACGATATTGCTCTCAAGGTGCGGACCTTTGACCTTTTTCAGCTTTTCGGTGACTTGTTCCTTGGTCGGGGCACTCATTGTTCTTGTTAGCCTCGTTTGTTTCCTAGCCGGTCGACGCCGGCTTCCTCCTCAACTGGAGAGGTCGAAATTGGGGTGGATTGATCTATTCTTCAAGCAGCCGCTGGCGAAGCGAAACACGTTTTATCGCGTGTGACGCCTCATCGCTGGTAAACGAAGCTTCGTCGCTTGCCTTCTTGTCCGGTTCCGCTGCTTTCGCGAAAGCTTCAGAAGGCGCGTCAACGTCGGAGCCCTCTTCAGCCGGCGATTCCACAATTACGGCCTCTTCGCCTGAATCTTGCTCTTCAGCAGTCTCATCACGATCTTCATCGACAGCTTTCTCGCCTTCGGCAACGCGCTCGGATTTCGGCTTCCGGTCTTCTTCGGTCAAGAACCCGCGTCCAACCTGCCAGTTCGAGCGAAAGACATTGAGCGCCGGATCGGCGAAATCCTCGTCGTAATCGTTTAGACCATCCAGATTGGCAAGGACCGGACTGCTTGACCAGAGTTTGCGCATTGCCTGTTTGCGAAGCAGTTCGGGAACACCCGTTTTGAGAAAAACCGAAAAATCGGACTCGTAGGTCAGGCTCTCGATCTCGATAGCTTCTGCAGCTTCTCGGTTTGCTCGTTCTTCTTCAGTTTCGACCGGAACCTGTTCTTCAGCCGGAGCTTCCGTGGCACCGGTCCGCAGTTCTGCCTGAGCCGCATCGTCAACAGGCTTCGCTTCGCCCTCGCCGCCTTCGTTAATTTCACGTTTCCGCTGCGACCAACGGCTAAGAAATCCCTGCTCGTGCTCGTCAGCCATCCAAACCTCCGCCGCTTTTCGGCCTGCCTCTTTCGAGGAAGATGGGCTCCTTGCCGAATTTCGGCTTCTCGTTCTTGAAGTCCTTCCGTTTGCGCTTCTTGAACGGTTGCTCAACGTGATGCGCGCCGGTGAATTCCAGAACCCTCGCATAGATCGCATCAGGCATTTGTACGCGCTCCACGATTTCTTCCGCGCTATCGGTATAATCCAGCGCCTCATAAGGAGAGACGGTCACCATATGGACATACCAGGGCAACGGGTGATCGTTTTCGTCGTCCCGGCGCAAGACGACATAGGCTGCGGGATCGCGGCTATCGAAATTGTGAACATAGGATTCTGTTTCGGTCGCGTGGCAAAAGATCTCCGAAAACCCCATGAAATAGACGGTCGTCTTTTCATCCTGCCGGATAACCTCGCCAGGCTTTTGCACTGCGGCGCCTTCGAAAATCGCTGAGGGAACCCAATAATCGTCAGCCCATTGGGAAACGGCTTTGCGTTTTTCAGCAATCACGCCAACTGGAATGATCAATTCTCTCGACACTTGTGGGTACAATCCTATAAATCAGCCGAAAACGGATTACAGAAACTCCTACCACAATAAGAACTGCCGACAAGGGTGGCCTGTAAGCCCAGGAGGACAAATGCCCACGGATACTAAAAAACTGCTTTTATGCAATTGCGAGAAGTCGATGGTCGTCGATGGCAAAACCATCGGCAAAACGCTTGCCGGCGAAGAGTTGCCGGTCCACAGCCACCTTTGCCGCAGTGGGATCGGCCAGTTCGAAAAAGCCATCGGCGGCGATCAGGCCGTTTGCGTTGGCTGCACGCAGGAAAGCGCCCTTTTCTCCGAGATCGCCGAGGAACTCGGTAAACCGGAGCCGACCTATTTCAACATTCGCGAACTCGCGGGCTGGAGCGAG
>JAHEHW010000016.1 GCA_024639745.1 Salaquimonas sp.
ACAATTGCAAGCTGCTTAGAACGATTGCGAACCTCGATCACATCGCCTGGCTTGCAGCGATAAGAAGGAACATTCACCTTCACGCCGTTGACACGGACGTGGCCGTGGCTGACGAACTGGCGCGCGGCGAACACTGTCGGAACGAATTTCGCACGATAAACAATGGCGTCGAGGCGGCTTTCCAGTAGACCCACGAGAATTTCACCGGTATCACCCCTACGGCGCACGGCCTCTGCGTAAATGCGGCGGAACTGTTTCTCGGTAATCGAGCCGTAATAACCTTTGAGCTTCTGCTTGGCCCGAAGCTGGATACCGAAATCCGACAATTTGCCTTTGCGGCGCTGGCCGTGCTGACCCGGGCCAAATTCACGGCGGTTAACTGGGGACTTCGGACGACCCCAGATATTCTCGCCCATGCGGCGATCGATTTTATATTTGGCGGCAATACGCTTGCTCATGGCATTTCCTTGCAAAAAGAGTTTCTGGCACCTGCAAAAACAGGCGCTGGTGAAGGAAACGCACCCTCCTCTGCCGGAATTCCGGCTGACAGAAACCGCCGCGCACGTTTTGCGGTCGGCTTCGCGGGATACGTCAATAAAGAACCGGACACTGCTGCCCGGTTGGGAGGGTGTATCCTCCAATTGAACCCAGATGTCAAGCGTTGCGCGACGGCGTACTTCGACACCACGGTCTACAAAGGCTGGCAGGAAGTGAGACCAAAACCGCTCAACAGCTTTCTCGTGGAAAAATCGGGGATTCCGCTGGTGAAAATCGCGACATCCTCACCCTTCTCCGCAAGCGCTTCATCCGCGAGAACCGGCTCGCCGGCCTGTTCGAGAAGGCTTGCGGCCCGTCTGGCGATTGCCTCGGAGGTATCGATCCAATCTACCGGCCAGGGGGCCATTTTCCGCATGCGGTTCACCAGAAACGGATAATGCGTGCACGCCAGCACGACAATATCAGTTCGCCGGCCTTCACTCTCTTCAAAGCATGGAGCGATTTCGGCAGCCACCGCCGTCTCATCGACAAACCCGCCACGCATATACTGCTCCGCAAGCCGCGCCAATGCCGTGCTCCCCACCAGCTTGACTTCGCAGCGGCTTGCATGATCGACGATCAGGTCGCGCGTATATTGCCGCCGGACCGTGCCGGGTGTAGCGAGCACCGATACGAGACCCGAACGCGTTCGTTCAGCGGCCGGCTTGATTGCCGGTACGGTACCGACGAACTCCTGATCCGGATAAGCCTTTCGTAATGCCTCGATGGCGAGCGTCGATGCGGTGTTGCAAGCGATTACGATCAGCCTCGGATCCCACTTTTCGATCAGCGTTCCGAAGAGATCCACCATGCGCTTGAGCAATTGCGGCTCTTCCCAGTCACCGTACGGGAACCCGGCATCATCCGCCACATAGACGAAACGGCGGTCTGCGAGCAATACCCGCGCTTCGCGCAGGACGGTGAGGCCGCCGATTCCGGAATCGAATATCAGAATGCTCATCGGCTATTGACTGCTATCTCTTGCTGCCACTTGAAAACAGGTGCGGCCAGAGATGCATATGACCGCGCCCCTCCCCGCGCAATCCCAAACTGCCATCCGTTTCAAAATGAAATAGCAACCGCTTGCGGGCGAAACTGCGAGCAAAGAGCCATGTGAATACGGCGCCAAAAAGAAAGCCCGCGCACACATCGCTCGGGAAATGCGCACCGACGAAATTCCGAGTAAGGGCTACGAAAACCCCGAGCGCAAGGAACGGATATCGAAAACGAGGAAAAAGCAGCGCTAGCGCCATCGCAAGCGAACCGGCGGTCGTGGAATGTCCGGATGGAAAACTGGCAAAGTCGTAATCAGCAGTGAACGGCTCGCTGATCCAGGGCGCGCTTCCCTCTACCCTTCCGGGTCTCAGGCGCCCGAACAGGAATTTAAAGAGATTGGCGAGCAGGCCTGAAAAGGCGACTGTCGTAAAGACGAAATAGAAGGTCAATTGCAGCCGGTGCCAGACACGCACCAGGGGGCCACTATAGCGCTCGGCCGTAAACACGGTGAAGACGAGAATGACGATGCCACTGGCAATCAAAATCCAGTCAGCTTTACCGATATCGGTCAAAAATTCGAAAACCCGTTGATCTTCTGTCGCCCTCTCCTGCACAAGCTTGAGATAAGAGGAATCGGCCGCGATCACCAATGCAAGGCAAGCGATCGCACCGAGGAAGAAGATCGTAACAAAACGCACCGGCGGAATAACGGGAAAGCGCGTATCGATACGGCGATTGTACACGAACGAAAACCAACTGGCGATACCCTGCCACCAGCCTTTCGAAACCGGTTTTCGTTCAATATCGCCCATGAATTCCTGTTTCGAAACGACTTGCCTTTGATGCCCGCAATTGCCGAGCCCATGTCCCACGGAAAATCGAACTAATGGTCCCGCTGCGGCAGACCATCGCCGATGTCATAGTAATCGCCCTTGTCGGCAACAAAAATATGCCTTGTAAGCTTCAGTTCCGAGGGCTTCTCGAAGCTGCCGGCAAGCACCGAGGTGAAAGGGTCTTTAGAGTGCTTCCAGAACAGCGAAGAACCGCAATTCGAACAAAACCCTCGCTTTGCGTCGGCAGAAGACTGATACCATTTCAAATCGCCACCGTCTTCCACCGAAAGACAATCGTCTGGGACATTGGTGGCGGCAAAATAGTGTCCGGATTGCTTGCGACACTGCGTACAATGGCAGGCAACGACCTCGCGCAACGGGCCGCTGGTCTCGAAGCGCACATTTCCGCACAGGCAACTACCATGCCGGACATCGCTTTGTCCGCTCATTGATCCCCCCATTCAGACACAAAGAGATTGCCCTCAGACAGCCACCTTCTGGCGTTCGCTACCGCGTCCCTGTTGCAGCAATTCGGCGATCATGAAAGCCAGTTCAAGTGACTGCGTCGCATTCAGACGTGGGTCGCAATGCGTATGGTAACGGTCGCCGAGATCATCGTCGCTGAGTGCTCTAGCACCACCCGTGCATTCGGTCACGTCCTTGCCTGTCATTTCGAAATGCACGCCGCCGGGATAGGTCCCTTCGGCCTGGTGGATCATGAAGAATTGCTGGACCTCTTTCATCACGCGGTCGAAAGGCCGCGTCTTGTAGCCGGTCGAGGAAGTGATCGTATTGCCGTGCATCGGATCGCAACTCCACACGACATTGCGCCCCTCTTTTTCGATTGCGCGAATGAGTTGCGGCAAATGCTCGCCAACCTTATCCGCACCGAAGCGCGCAATCAGCGTCAGCCTGCCGGCTTCATTGGTTGGATTGAGAATATCAACCAGCTCCAGAAGACCTTCGGGCGTCGTCGTCGGGCCGCACTTGAGGCCGATCGGGTTCTTGATGCCACGGCAGAATTCCACATGCGCATGGTCGGGCTGACGCGTCCTGTCGCCAATCCAAAGCATGTGTCCAGACGTGTCGTAATAATCTCCACTCGTTGAATCGATCCGCGTCATCGCCTGCTCGTAACCGAGCAAAAGCGCTTCGTGACTGGTGTAGAAATCAGTTTCACGAAGACGCGGATATTCATCGGCCGAAAATCCGATAGCTTTCATGAAGCGAAGCGTTTCGGTCAACCGGTCGGCGATTTGATTGTAACGCTCCGATTGCGGGCTATTTTCGACAAAATCGAGCATCCACTCATGCACATGCTCGAGATTAGCGTAACCTCCCTGCGCAAACGCGCGCAGCAGATTGAGCGTGGCGGCCGATTGGCGATAGGCCATGATCTGGCGTTCCGGGTCCGGCACCCGCGAAGCTTCGTCGAACTCCGTCGCATTGACGATGTCGCCGCGATAGCTGGGCAGCGAAACATCACCCTTCTTTTCGAAATCGGAAGAACGCGGCTTGGCAAACTGACCGGCAATCCTTCCGACCTTTACGACCGGCTTTGCCGCTGCAAAGGTCAGAATAACCGACATTTGAAGGAAAAGCCGGAAAAAATCGCGGATATTGTCAGCGCCGTGTTCGGCAAAACTCTCCGCGCAATCGCCGCCCTGCAAAAGGAACGCTTCACCGGTTGAAACCGTGGCGAGCGACTGTTTCAGCGCCCTGGCCTCGCCGGCGAAAACCAGCGGCGGAAAACTGGCCAGACGGCTTTCAGCTACCGCAAGCGCCTCTTTGTCCGGATAATCCGGAATCTGCACATAGGGTTTCGAGCGCCAGGATTCCGGGGACCAATTATCAGCCATCTTACTCACCTTCGTTACGCGTTGCTCTTTCCCGGGCATTTCCTCTTCGAACGCCGGGTCCCTCGAACGTGGCGGGTTATAGGCCTTCGTGGCCTTCAAGACCAGAAAAATCCGGCACTTCTCCGAAAATCACGCCAGCCTTGCGCAAACGGTCATCGAAATCCCGGGTTATCGCCGTCTCAAGCCGCATCGCACGGCTGTAAACGGGACTTTCACGATCAAGATGGATGCCGCGCTCGAAACCGACAGTCGATTGAATAAAGGCATCGATGCCTTAATGATCGAATTCCGCCAGGAAACCGCTTACGTGAAGCGTTCTGCGGTTTACCAGCGAACCGTAACCGAAATACGCGACCAGTTGGTCAGTTCTCACGGATCAGCCCTTGCGCTTGCCGTCGACGACTTCGTAGCTCGGCTGGTAGAGTGTGACCAACTCCTCAGCCGCAGTGGGATGCAAGGCCATGGTCCGATCGAAATCGGCCTTTGTGGCGCCCATCTTGAGCGAAATACCCAGAAGTTGCGCCATTTCTCCGGCATCCGGCCCGACAATATGCACCCCTAGAACCGCGTCGCTGTCGCCGTCGACAATGATTTTCATCAGCATTTTCTCATCGCGCCCGGGCAGGATGTATTTCATTGGCCGAAAAACGGATTTGAAAACCTTGAGATGCGGAAATCTCTCTGCTGCCTCTTCTTCGCCCAAACCTACGGTCCCGATCTCAGGTTGAGAGAAAACCGCCGTTGGCACCAGGGCATGATCCGGCATGGTAGGATTATCTTTGTATACCGTATCGATGAAGCACATGGCCTCATGGATGGCGACCGGGGTGAGATTAACCCGGTCGGTCGCATCGCCAACCGCATAAATGGACGGCACATCGGTCTGCGAATATTCGTTCACGCAAACGCGGCCATCCCATTCAAGCGCCACACCGGCAGCTTCGAGACCCAGCATTTCAGTGTTCGGCTTGCGGCCCGCAGCGAGCAGTACCTGTTCCGCCTCGATCGTCTTTCCATTGGTCAGCTCGACATGACGCACGCCGGCTTGGAGCGAAACCGACTTGAAATTTGCGTTTAGCTCAAAGCGAACGCCTTTCTTTTCCATCGCCTCATGCAATTGAGCCCGCACATCGCCGTCAAAGCCCCGGAGAATTTCTGGGCCACGGTAGACTACGGTCACCTCTGTGCCGAGATGGGCGAAGATGCAAGCGAACTCGAGCGCGATGTAACCAGCGCCCAGCACGATCAATCGCTTCGGCAGTTCCGGCAAATCAAAAATCTGATCTGAAGAGATGCAATGCTCATGCCCCGGCAATTCCAGCATTGGATTCGCACGGCCGCCTGTCGCGATGAGGATACGTTCCGCGGTGACTTCCTTGCCGGTTTCTTCGATTTTGACCGAGTTGGGGCCGGTAACCCCGGCTCGGCTGTCAATCATTTCAGCTTTGTTGGATTCGAGCCCTTTCCGATAAAGGCCTTCAAGCCGAGCGATCTCCTTGTTCTTCGCGTCGACCAATGCCGGCCAGTCGAAATAACTCTCGCCAACCGTCCAGCCATAGCCGGCCGCATCTGCCAACAGCTTTGAATATTGAGAAGCGTATACGAGCAACTTCTTGGGCACGCAGCCCCGGATAACGCAGGTCCCGCCGAATCGGAACATCTCCGCAACCGCGACTTTCTTGCCGAGTCCAGCGGCAAGCCGCCCCGCTCTGACGCCGCCGGATCCACCTCCGATAACGAAAAGGTCGTAGTCGTAACTTGCCATAGTCCCTGCCTTTATCAGCTAGAATACCGGCCTGCATTTATTCGCATTTCGAAAAAAACAGAGCGGTCCATCGCATCGGGCGAAACTGACCGCTCTTTAAAAGATCCGCAGCTTATTGAAGACCGGCTTCCGTCAGTTTCTCGCGAACCATCCGCGCGAGGTCGCGACGTACGCCATTGGCCCATACCTGCGAGGAGCGGTTCATCTCACGTAGCAGGATCGGACTTTCTCGCAGAAACTTCTGCCCGACCTCTGACTCATAGAAATCAGCGATCGTGTTCAATTCGTCCTCTGCGAAGGTTCTGGCAAACAGTTCGGCGACTTCGTTTTCCAGATCGGCCCGACGCGGAGCGAGTGCAAGGGCAGCCTCGTCTACGATCGTTGTGATCTGAAGTTCCTGATCGGGGCGCGTACGGATTAGTTCCGCTTTAGCGTTTTGCGCGATCGTCGGCAGTATATCGTCGAAACGCTCTGTTGAATTGGATGCGTTTATAGCGCGCTTGGCAGCCGCGATGTGCGATTCCGAAAATTCCTGCGCTGCCGAAGGCAGGACAGCCACAAACAGCATCGCTGTTGCCAGTGCAATGGAAAAAACAATAGGCGACAATTTCAAAAACGGACGCATGGATTAACTCTCCGTTGTTTCAGTTTATTTGGCGTTTCAGTTGGCGTTGAATGTCAATGGATCGATTAGCGGTTGCTGCTCTTTACTTCTATCCCGGCCGGCCTTGCAATGACTACCGCGGATGCCATACCGATGAACAGCCCATGCTGGACAACCCCGGGTACACCCAGCAACGCCGTCGAAAGCGCAGATGCATCCCTGATGCGGCCAAAAGATGCATCAAGGATCAAGTGGCCGCCATCGGTGACGAAGGGCGAATCCTCGCCCCCGCGCAATCTTATCTCTCCCGCCAATCCAAGAGCACCCGACGCCCGTTCGACGGCTATCCGGGTCGCGGTCAGACCGAATCGGTTAACCTCGATCGGCAGCGGAAACGCGCCTAGTACATCAACCATCTTGCTTGAATCGGCAATGACTACCATGCGTTGAGATGCTGCGGCGACTATTTTCTCCCGCAGAAGAGCGCCGCCGCCGCCCTTGATGAGATCGAGCTTGCGGTCGACCTCGTCTGCCCCGTCGACAGTAAGATCAAGTTGCGGCATTTCTTCAAGGGTTGCCAGCGGCACACCAAGCTCATCACATAAAGAAGCCGTCCGCTCCGAAGTCGGCACGCCGACGATGTTAAGGCCGTCCTTGATTTTTTCGGCGAGAAGCCGGATGAATTCATCGGCTGTCGAACCGGTACCGATACCAAGCTTCATTCCGTCTTCGACAAAACCAAGCGCTTCCCTGGCGGCGGCAATTTTAAGATCTCTCGACATCAGGTCCTTTCAGCCCCCAATCCAGCTAAAATCGATCGGTGTCCGACTATCATGCCCCCCAGGGCTTTGCCAGAGAAAACGGATACCACTGGGCCAGCTTGTAGCTGAACGTTAAATCCGCTAAGCGCAACCCGTCCGATCTGAGTTCACACGGCCCATATCTCATGCCAAAAAGCCCCGCAGTCATATTCGATCTCGACGGAACGCTAGCCGATACAGCTCCGGATCTTGTCTCCGCCCTCAATTTCGCTTTGAAAAAACGGGAATTTCCCGAAGTCAGCCGCGATGAAGTGAAACAAATCGTCGGACAAGGCGCGATGGCGATGATTGAGCGCGCTTGCCAGATACACAAGTGCCGCCTGAGCAAGGTCGATCTCGAATACATGCATTCGCATTTTCTGGATCACTATCAACTGCATATATCGCGCGACTCCCGGCTTTTTCCGCATGTCATGGAGGTCGTGAACGAACTTCGCTCGGAAAATATCAAGGTCTGTATCTGCACCAACAAATACGAAGGGCTGGCCCGCAAGTTTCTCAGGGGCATGGGCATCATGGAGCGCTTCGACGCGGTGACCGGCGGCGACAGTTTCGCCTTCAAGAAACCGGACGGCCGCCATCTTTTCGAAACCATGAAATTGGCGGATGCGGATATGGAACGGGCCGTGATGATAGGCGATTCCATCAACGATGCGCTGGCAGCCAAGAATGCGGGCATAAAACTCGCACTGGTCGATTTTGGCTATACCGACAAGCCTGTGCAGGAAATGGGAGCCGATTTGCTGCTTTCATCTTTCAAGGATGCGGCTCCGAAAATCCGCGCACTGCTTTCCTAAAACAGCCCTTTGCCAATCCTTACGCGACTCGGATCCCGGGCTTTTTAATAGCCTCGCGACGCGCGGAAGTGCATTCGAAGAATGTGGTCGTCAGCGATGAAGACAATGCAAGACATTCGTCGGCCTTTCCCCGAGAGGTTGAAATCGCTAAACCCATGCTTACGCGCATCCGGCGCAGCCGAAACAACCATCAAGGACGGATTGATCATTATGCTCGATAAACCGGCAGACCTCCCCTACGAAGTATTTCCATTGGGGCAAGACCAGACCGAATATCGGAAACTGACTTCGGATCACATAGGCGAGGAAACCTTCCAGGGTCGCAAGGTATTGACCGTCAATACGGAAGCGCTCCGCATTCTGTCCGAGCAGGCATTCATGGATATCAACCACCTGCTTCGTCCAGGGCATCTGAAGCAACTCGCGTCGATTCTCGACGACCCCGAAGCGACAGACAATGACAAATTCGTCGCTTTCGACCTGCTCAAGAATGCAAATATCGCCGCCGGAGGCATCCTGCCGATGTGTCAGGACACCGGCACGGCAATCGTCATGGGGAAAAAAGGTATCAATGTCTGGACGGACGGTTCGGACAATAAGGCGCTGGCCGACGGGGTGTTTGGCGCATACGATAAGCGCAATCTGCGCTATTCCCAGCTCTCACCGGTTTCGATGTTCGAGGAAAAGAACACCCGCAACAATCTCCCCGCCCAGATTGAGATCTATTCCGAAGGCAAAGACGTCTACAAATTCCTCTTCGTCGCGAAGGGCGGTGGCTCCGCCAACAAGACCTTCCTGTATCAGGGTACACCGTCGCTTCTGACCCATGACCGGATGATCGATTTTCTGAAGGAGAAAATTCTCACTCTGGGCACGGCCGCGTGTCCGCCCTACCACCTGGCAATTGTCATCGGCGGATTGTCCGCGGAACAGAATTTGAAGACGGTGAAGCTGGCATCTACCCGCTATCTCGACAATCTCCCCACAAAGGGCGGCGAGGACGCGCATGCCTTCCGCGACCTCGAAATGGAAGAAGAGGTCCACAAATTGACCCGCCAGATGGGCGTTGGAGCGCAATTCGGCGGCAAATATTTCTGCCACGACGTGCGCGTGATCCGACTGCCGCGCCACGGTGCATCTCTTCCGATTGGATTGGGTGTATCCTGTTCGGCGGACCGACAGGCGCTGGGCAAGATCACGAAAGAAGGCGTGTTTCTCGAAAAGCTCGAAACCGATCCGTCGAAATACCTGCCGACAGTGACGGACGATCATCTCGGTGGTGAAGTTGTTGAAATCGATCTAAACAAACCTATGAATCAGATCCTCAAGGCATTGTCGAAACACCCTGTAAAGACACGGCTTTCCTTGACCGGCACCATCATCGTCGCCCGCGATCTAGCGCACGCCAAAATCCGCGAGCGCCTGGAGAACGGCGAACCAATGCCAGACTACTTCAAGAACCACCCGGTCTATTACGCGGGACCCGCAAAAACCCCAGAAGGCATGCCGTCAGGCTCCTTCGGCCCCACCACCGCCGGACGCATGGATTCCTTCGTCGATCAATTCCAGTCTTTTGGCGGTTCCATGGTGATGCTCGCCAAGGGCAATCGGTCCAAAGCCGTCCGCGACGCATGCGCGCGACATGGCGGCTTTTATCTCGGTTCCATCGGCGGCCCGGCCGCGCGCCTCGCCCAAGACTGCATCAAGAAGGTGGAGGTGCTGGAATATCCGGAACTCGGCATGGAGGCGATCTGGAAGATCGAGGTCGAGGATTTCCCAGCATTCATCGTCATCGACGACAAGGGCAACGACTTCTTCAAGGAGTTGAACTTGGGGTGAGGCACCGGTGTCCGCACCGCCACAAGATCAGGCAATCAAAAAAGGGCGGCCCGTCGAACCGCCCTTTCCTTTTACTTTATGGCTGATGGCGTGATTACATCATGCCCATGCCGCCCATGTCGGGCATGCCAGCTCCGGCGCCCGCACCAGCGCTCTCTTTTTTCGGCTTCTCGGCGACCATAGCCTCGGTCGTCACGAGCAAGCCGGCAATCGAAGCGGCATCCTGCAGCGCGGTACGCACGACCTTGACCGGGTCGACGATACCGGCAGCGATCATGTCGCCATATTCGCCAGTCTGGGCGTTGTAGCCGAAGTTCACATTGTCGTTTTCCATGACTTTACCGGCAACGATGGAAGCCTCGGCGCCCGCATTGGTCGCGATCTGACGAAGCGGTGCTTCGATCGCCTTGCGGACGATGTTGATGCCGACTTCCTGGTCGGCGTTCGCGCCTTTGGCTGTGATCAGTGCAGCGGCGCGTGCCAGAACGGTACCGCCACCCGGCACGATGCCTTCTTCGACAGCGGCGCGCGTTGCGTTGAGCGCATCGTCGACGCGGTCTTTCTTCTCCTTGACTTCGACCTCAGTCGCACCGCCAACCCTGATCACTGCAACACCGCCAGCGAGCTTCGCCAGGCGTTCCTGCAGTTTCTCGCGGTCGTAGTCGGAAGAAGTGTCCTCAATCTGCTGCTTGATCTGGGCAACGCGTGCCTCGATGTCAGCCTTCTCACCAGCACCATCAACGATGGTCGTCTCGTCCTTGGTGATCGAGACTTTCTTGGCAGTGCCGAGCATGTCGAGCGTGACGTTCTCAAGCTTGATGCCGAGATCTTCGGAGATCACCTGGCCGCCCGTGAGCGTTGCAATATCCTGCAGCATGGCCTTGCGGCGGTCGCCGAAGCCCGGAGCCTTGACCGCAGCGATCTTCAGACCACCACGCAGCTTGTTGACGACGAGGGTCGCGAGCGCTTCGCCTTCAACATCTTCTGCGATGATAAGGAGTGGTTTGCTTGACTGCACGACAGACTCAAGAACCGGAAGCAGCGATTGCAAGTTCGAGAGTTTCTTTTCATGCAGAAGGATATACGGGTCTTCCAGATCAGCCACCATCTTCTCGGAATTGGTGACAAAATAAGGTGACAGGTAACCGCGGTCGAACTGCATGCCTTCGACAACTTCAAGCTCGGTCTCGCCGGTCTTGGCTTCCTCGACCGTGATGACGCCCTCATTGCCGACCTTCTGCATCGCTTCGGCGATCATCTCGCCGATTTCCTTCTCGCCATTGGCCGAGATGGTGCCGACCTGGGCAACTTCTTCCGACGTGTTGATCGGCTTGGCGTTCTTGACGAGGGACGCGACGACATCCGAAACCGCAAGATCAATACCGCGCTTCAGGTCCATCGGGTTCATGCCGGCGGCAACCGCCTTGGCACCTTCCCTGACGATCGCCTGGGCGAGAACCGTTGCCGTCGTGGTGCCGTCACCGGCGACGTCATTGGTTTTCGAGGCAACCTCACGCACCATCTGTGCGCCCATGTTTTCAAACTTGTCTTCGAGTTCGATTTCCTTGGCGACCGTCACACCATCTTTGGTGATGCGGGGTGCGCCGAACGATTTCTCGATCACCACATTGCGGCCTTTCGGGCCGAGCGTTACGCGCACGGCATTGGCCAGCGTGTCGACACCGCGCAGCATCTTATCGCGGGCGGATGCCGAAAATTTCACTTCCTTGGCTGACATTTCATCTTCTCCAGTGAAACAGAAATAAGAGGCGTGGTTCTAACCCGGCCTCAGGCTGCTTTCTTGGCGCTTTCAGCGCCGGTTATTACGCCCATGATGTCGGACTCTTTCATGATCAGCAGGTCTTCACCGTCGATCTTGACTTCGGTGCCCGACCATTTGCCGAACAACACGCGATCACCGGCCTTGACGTCGAGCGGGATGCGTTTGCCGTCGTCATCGCGAAGACCCTCGCCTACAGCGATGATCTCGCCTTCGGACGGTTTTTCCTTGGC